>NZ_JBHWGD010000011.1:114006-139163 GCF_042733235.1 Kitasatospora sp. NPDC059722 | reverse complement strand
GGTCAGGACCGTTCCGGTGACCGGCCGCTGTGGCGGGGGGCGGTGAAGTCGAACAACGGCCACACCCAGGCCGCCGCCCGCGTCGCCCGGGTCATCAAAATTGTGGTGGGCCAGCGGCACGGCCGCCCGCCCCCCCCCCGGCACGTCACGCGCCGCGATGGCGCTGGAACAACGCCAGGGCGGCGATGGACGCCGCGTCCTTGAAGGAGCCCTCGGCGATGAGTCGCCACACCTCAGCCTCGGAGAACCAGCGGCTGACCAGCCCCGCCTCCGTCTCCTCCAGATTCGGATCCCCGGCGGTGAGGTCCGTGGCCAGGAGGACGTGGAAACCCTGGTCGCAGTACCCGTACGCCTCGTACAGGTGCCCCAGCGGCGTCATGGTGCCGGCCCTCAGCCCCGTCTCCTCGGCGAGTTCACCGCGGGCGAGGGCGAGCGGGTCCGCGTGCGGCTCGTCCTCCCAAGAGCCTTGCGGGAACTCCCAGTAGCGGCCCTTCACCGTGTACCGGTACTGCTCGACGAGGTGGAAACCGCCGTCGGCGTACGGGACGACGAGCGCGAAGTCCGGCTTCTCCACGACCCCGTAGAGGCCCTCGGCACCGTCGTGGCGCAGGGTCCTGTCCTCGCGGACGGTCATCCAGCGGTTCCGGTAGACGACGGTGCTGCTGGTGGCCACCAACTCGTGCTCGGGCAGCGCCTGGTGCGGGGTCTCCATGTCCATGGGCCGACGCTAGCCGATCACCGCACGCCGGTCAGGCGTCAAGCAGCACCTCAGGGCCACCAACAGCCACGCCGACCGGCCGGGCCGCACCGGGCCCAGCCGGTCAGCCGGTCAGCCGGTCGGCTCGTCAAAGGCGACCTGGATGGTGAACGGCTCCGAGCTGTTCACGCTCGGGTCGTCGGGGCTCGTGACCGACACCCGCCCACCGGTCAGCGGCTCCGAGGCGTCATTCGGGATCCGCACCGGCACGAGCGCGGTCGCCGTCCGCTCCGACTCCAGGCCTGCCTCGAACGTGCAGGTCACCGTCCAGATCTTGTCGCTCTTGTGCCGCTTGCACGTCCTCGGGAAGAAGGGCTCCTCCGGGACTGCCCCGGGCGGCATCGTGATTTTGACGACGAGCGCCGGCGCGGCCTTCGCCGTCTCGTTGGCGACGATCCCGTGCACCGTCGTCATGCCCCCCGGTGCCGCCGCGTCGGGGTCCTCCTGGATCACCACAATGGACCCCGGGGCGAGCCTCGGCCGTTCCACCGGGCCCGCCGCACCGAGCATCCCGGCCACCGCACCGCACACCACCGCCGCAACTGCCAACCTACGCAGCATCAACCGCACCTCTCGCGCTCCATGGATCCCCCGGTCACCGGTCACGCTAGGGGCCACCGTCCGCCCCCGAGTCCACGACGCGAGCCGAACGGCACCCGTCACCCTCACGGCTGAACCGGAGGGCAACGACAGGGGCCCCGGACGCCGTCCTCGCACCCGGGGCCCCACCGCACCGCCGTCAGTCCTGGGTCACGCCGATCGCCCGGGCCAGGGCTTCCAGGCCGTAGCGGCTGACGTGCTCCGAGTTGGCCAGGTCGATCGTCCGGACGCCCTCGGTGGCGAGGCGCTCGTTGATCTCCTCCAGGTGCTCCTGGACGACCTGCTTCTCGGCGTCGGTCGTACGGCCCTTGTGCGGGCGGCCGGCGTTCTCCAGGCTCGCGTAGTTGACCTTCTCCTTGACGGCGAGCGACGCCGCGCTCTGGCTCGGGACGGACCGGGCGACCGGCTTGGCGCCGCGCAGCACCTCGGCCATCGGCGCCGCCGAGGCCAGCCGGTCGAACGCCCCGGCCTCCATGACGACCGTCCGGGGCTCGTCCGAGCCCGGGAGGTGGAGCTCGATCGTCACCAGGTCGAGCGCCAGCTCCTCCACCGCCGCGAGCTCACCGGCGAGCGCCTCGATCTCGACTGGCCCGTCCGCCAGGTCCGGGTGCCGGTGGACCACGATGCGCACCAGGTCGTCGTCGTTCTCCACGTGCTCGCCGGTCAGGTCCGAGAATCGGATGATCTTCTGGCCCATGTCTGCCTCTCTTGCCTTGTCGTCCGCGAAGAGCCTACGCCCGGATGATCTTCGTCCGGTCCAGCCTCGGTCCGGCCCCGGCCCGGCGTCAGGAGCGACGGCTGCCGGGGGCCTTCCACCAGAGGAGCCAGCCGGCGGTGGCGACGATCAGCGCGTTCAACAGGAGCATGTCCGGGGCCCGGCTGTAGCCGAGCATGCCCCGGAACCCCTGAGATTCGATGTACGTGTTCCCGTAGAACAGCGCCACGTCGAGGACGAGGAAGAGGGCCCACACCAGCCCGGGATGGAAGCGAGGCCGGGGCAGCGCGTGCACGAGCGAGAACACGGCCGTGGCCACGATCAAGGGCAGGTAGTAGGAGGGCGAGAACTGCCCCACGAAGTTCCACGGCGCCGCCAGGCCGAGGGCCCAGAGCACCGCCATGGTGCCGCCGAACTGCACCAGCCGGGCCACGACCGGATTGCCCCGGGGAGCAGCGAGGACCCCGTCGGCACCTGGCGAATGGGGCGCGGTCTGCTGGTGCGGCGCGAAGCCGCCGTCGGGCGTCGGCGTTTGGTGCGGGAACGTGCCGAGCACCGACCGCAGCGGCTCCCCGGACGGCGGCGGGTAGCCCAGGGCCGGCCCGAAGCCCGGCGACTGCGGCGGCGCGTCGACCCGGGTCGGCGGCGGGACGACCGGGGCCGGCTCACCCCGGATCACCGACTCCAGCGCCGCGATGGCCTGTTCGGCCGTCAGCCGCTGCGCCGGATCCTTGGTGAGCAGCCCGGCAAGCACCGGCGCGAGGGCACCGGCCCGCTGGGTCGGACGCGGCGGCTGGGTGACGACGGCGATGCACAGCGCGCTGAACGTGTCGGCGTGGAACGGCGCTTGGCCCTCCACGGCCGCGTACAGCGTCGCGCCGAGCGACCACAGGTCGTTGGCGGGCGTCGGCGGTTTGCCCTCCAGCTGCTCGGGGGCCATGTAGGCGGGAGTGCCGATGACGGCGCCGGTCCGGGTGAGCGCGGTCGTCGCGTCGGCCATGTGCGCGATGCCGAAGTCGGTGAGGATGACGCGCTCGTCCATCAGCAGGACGTTGTCCGGCTTGAGATCGCGGTGGACGATCCCCGCCGCGTGCGCCTGCTGGAGCGCCTTGAGCATCGCGACGCCGATCTCGGCCACCCGCCGCGTCGGCAGCGCGCCGTCCCGGCCGAGCAGCGCGGCGAGCGAGGCGCCGGTCACGTACTCCATGACGATCACGGGCGCGCCCTCGTGCTCGACCACGTCGTGCACGGTGATGATGCCCGGGTGGTTGAGCCGCGCGGCGGCGAGCGCTTCGCGCAGCGTGCGCTGGAGGAGCTGCTCGCGGTGCTCGTCGTCGACGCCTGCCGGCAGGAGCACCTCCTTCACGGCGACGTCCCGCCCGAGGGTCTCGTCGCGCCCCCGCCACACGCGGCCCATGCCGCCCTGCCCGATGAGGTCGTGGAGCCGGTACCGACCCCCGACGACTGCCCCGTTCGATGCTGTCACGGGCCCATACCTTAGTGGCGTGCCGCTGTCCCCGGACACGCCGCGGTACAGACCCGTCGGTCCGGGCCTATCCGTCCGGGCCCGCCGGCACGGCCCGGTCCGCGGGAAGCCGCTTGGTCATAAATTGGGTATCGCGCACCAGTTCGGGACTGCTAGCGTCCTCGACGTGGCAAAGCTGAACCAGATCATCGCCGTCGAAAAAGGCGTCAAGTCCAAGTCCTTCCAGGAGCTGACCCAGGCCCACCAGGACCTGCAGAAGCCCGCGCTGCTGGCCGGGATCTCCCGCACCTACCAGCCCAAGGACGAGGAGGGCGAGCAGCTGCCGCCGGAGTCGACCCGGGTGCAGCTCAAGGCCGAGGACATCCTGCGGTCCACCTCGACGACCCTCACCCGGCTGTTCGACGTGACGGCCACCAAGGACTGGGCCAACCTCGGCGCCCGCGCCGACGTGGTGGTGGACGGCCAGGTGCTGCTCGCCCAGGTGCCCGTCCCGTACCTGCTCTTCCTGGAGAAGCAGCTCACCGACCTGTTCACCTTCGTGCGCAAGCTCCCGGTGCTGGACGCCTCCGAGTCGTGGAACCTCGACCCGTCCACCGACTCGTGGAAGACCGAACCGGTGCGCACCATCCGGACCAAGAAGGTGCCGCGCAACCACGTCAAGGCCGAGGCCACCGAGAAGCACCCGGCCCAGGTCGAGGTCTACTACGAGGACGTCCCGGTCGGGTACTGGACGACCGTCAAGTTCTCCGGCGCCCTGCCCGCCCGGCGCGTGAACGAGCTCGCCGAACGGGTGGAGAAGCTCCAGCAGGCGGTCAAGTTCGCCCGCGAGGAGGCCAACGCCGTGGAGGTCACCGACCAGCGCGTGGGCGACGCCGTCTTCGGCTACCTGTTCAGGTAGCCTCCTGATCACCCGTCCGGGGAGCCGGGCGGGTGCACCGAACGGCGCCGAGAACTCTCCGGGAGACCGGATGGGGGCGCTCGCGCGGTGCGAAAAAGCTGACACTGATGTTGAAGCTGACCCAGGGGTCACAGTGGAGGTTCAAATCCTCCCCCCGGCACCACCGGCCGGGGTAGCCCAAGCCAGGCAGAGGCGGGCCCCGTCAAACTCAGACTCTCGCTCCAGTCTCAGCATTCGCCGCCGAACACCGGATCGACCGGGTGCGGACGAACATCGACGAATGCAGGTTCAAGTCCTGCCTGTGCCGCTCCGTGGCACGGTAGTTCAACGGCAGAACGCGTCGGTTTCAATCTGATCCGCGGCCCTTAAACGTGCCGGTGTGAGCAATTGGGCGGCACACAGGGGCCCGGGAGCAGGCTACGCTCCCGGGTCCTCTCGCCTTCCCGGCCCCCGCGTACGCCTCCGCTCGCGCGCGCCCCGACGCGCGCCCGGCGGCTCCCCCGCTGGTCGGGGCGGGGTCAAGCTCAGGTCAAGGGTTATGCCGGAGGGATGGCAAGGCCCTATCCTGTCAAGGATTCGAAAAGACACCTCGTTCGGTGAGGCGTCTTCACGGACACAGGCCACTGATCCCACCCGTCGAGAGACGCTCCGGATCAGGACAGGTCTCCCCGGCCCAAGGGGTGACCCCAAGTGGCTTCCCCGCCCGAACCGGCCGGGGACACGCCGTGGAGTGCCAAAGCTCTGACGAGTTGGGGTGCATCGGGCGGTGACGTCCGTCCGCCCTGCCATGCCGCCGCGGCGCCGGATCGCGGCCGAGATCGGGAGGGGGCGTGATGGACGGAAGTCCTGGCCATAGTCGGCCCTTCACCGTTTCGTTCCCGCCGTCCTTCTTCCGCTGCTCCAGGCGGCTCCTCCTTCCCTGACCTGCCGGGTCCGCTCCGCTTCCCCCCTCGCGTCCACGTAACGCGGGAGGCCCCTGCGCGCGCCCGGTGAGCCCTGCGGTCAAGGTTGGCAGCGCCATGCCACCGGGCGGCCCGATGTCCCGTCCTGCCGGGGCAAGGGGGGTTTCTCCATGGCCACCACCACGCTGTTCTCGTCCGCCACGGCGCGCCTTCGCGACCGCACGGTCGAAGCCGAGCGCCGCACCACCGTCACCAAGGCCGTCCGCTCGTCGCTCGTCTCGCTCGCCGGGCTGGTCGGCGGCCCGGTCACCAACCAGGCCGGCGAGGAGGTGGGCCGCGTCGTCGACGTCGTCGCCCGCCTCTACGGGCCGGAGCCCTACCCGCCCGTCACCGGCCTGATCATCCGCATAGGCCGGCGCCGCGCGTTCATCGCGGCGACCGCCGTCGAGCGGATCCACACCTGCGGGGTGCGGCTGCGCACCTCCCGCGTCGACCTGCGCGAGTTCAACCGCAGGCCCGGAGAGGTGCTGCTCGCCCGCGACGTGATGGACCACCAGCTCGTCGACGTCGACGGCGTCCAGGTCACCCGCGCCGCCGACCTCTACCTCGCCCCGCTGGCCGCCCGCACCGTCCTGGTCGGCGTCGACGTCTCGCTGCCCACCCTCCTGCGCCGCCTCGGCCCGCGCCGCTGGCAGATCCGCCCCACCCCGGACGGCGTCCTGGACTGGCAGTCCGTCGCCCCCTTCGGCGAGCAGGCCACCCACGGCCCCGCCGAGGTGCGGCTGCGCGCCTCCCGCTCCGCGCTGCACCGGCTGCGCCCGGCCGACCTCGCCGACATCCTGGAGGACCTCGGCCGCCACGAGCGCCAGCAGCTGCTCGGCTGGCTGGAGCCGGAGCACGCGGCGGACGCCCTGGAGGAGATGGAGCCCGCCGAGCTGGAGAACCTCCTGCGCGAGGCGCCGCCCGAGCACGCCGCCCGGCTGGTCGACGAGATGGAGCCGGACGAGGCCGCCGACGCCCTGCGCGACCTCAACCCGGGCGAGCGCGAGAACCTGCTGGCCCGGATGCCCGAGCCCGAGGCCGCCGAGCTGCGCTCCCTGCTCACCCACCGCGAGGGCACGGCCGGCGGCGCGATGACCACCCTGCTCGTCACCGCCGAGTCCGCCCAGACCGTCGGCGAGGTGCGGGCCGAACTCGCCGCGCAGGCCGAACACCGCACCGACATCGACGCGGTGACCGTCCTCGACGACGACGGCGTCCTGGTCGGCGACATCCCGCTGTTCGACCTCGCCGTCGCCGAGGACACCACCGTGATCGCCGACCTGGTCGCCTGGCGGGCCCAGTTCGGCCCGCCGGTGACCGTCCGCCCCGACACCCGCCTCGCCGAGGCCGCCCACCACCTGGTCGCGGCCCGCGCCACCTCCCTGCTCGTGGTCGACGACACCGACCGCCCCCTCGGCCGGGTCCTGGCCGACGACATCCTCGACTCGCTGCTCCCCGAGCGCGGGCGCCTGCACTTCCGGAGGCTCCTCAAGTGACCCGCGACCTCGACACCCGCCCCGGCGCCGACGCGTCCGCGGCCGCGCCGGCCGAGCCGCGGTCGTCCGCGCCCTCACCCGGACGCCGAAGAGGCTTCCGCCGGATCGCCGCCGTCGCGATGGTGGCCGGTCCCGGGCTGGTCGCGGCCAACGCCGGCAACGACGCCGCCGGCATCGCCACCTACGCCAGCGCCGGCTCCCAGTTCACCTACGGGACGCTGTTCTTCATGGTGCTCGTCACCATCGCCCTGGTGATGGTGCAGGAGATGGCCGTCCGGCTCGGCGCGCACACCGGCAAGGGCCTGGGCGCGCTCATCCGCGAGCAGTTCAGCCTGCGGCTCACCGCGCTCGCCGTGTTCTGCCTGCTGCTGGCCAACACCGGGCTGGTCGTCAGCGAGTTCGCCGGGATCGGCGCGGCCTTCGAACTGCTCGGGGTGCCCAAGTGGGCGGTCATCCCGCCGGCCGCCGTCCTGCTCTGGTCGCTGGTGCTGTTCGGCTCGTACAAGTGGGCCGAGCGCATCTTCCTGGTGATGTCGCTGGCGTTCTTCGCCTACCCCGTCGCCATGGTCATGGGCCACCCGGACTGGGGGCAGGTCGGCGAGCACCTGGTCGTCCCGCACCTGGAGCCCAGCAAGGACTTCATCCTGCTGGCCGTCGCGCTGATCGGCACGACCGTCAGCCCGTACATGCAGTTCTACGCGGCGGCCGGCGTCGTCGACCGCGGTGCCAAGCCGGCCGACTACAAGCTGATCCGGGCGGACGCCGTGCTCGGCGCGGTGTTCGCGTGCGTGATCAGCCTGACGATCATCATCGCGACCGCCTCGGCGATCGGCGGCACCGGCCCGCTGGAGTCCGCCTCCGAGGCCGCCGAGGCGCTCAAGCCGGTCGCCGGGCACGGCGCCGAGCTGCTGTTCGCCTTCGGGCTGATGGGCGCCTCCGCCCTGGCCGGCGCCGTGGTGCCGCTCTCCGCCAGCTACGCGATCGGCGAGGCCGCGGGCGTCGAGCGCTCCGTGTCGCGCAGCTTCCGCGACGCGCCGCTGTTCCTCGGGCTGTTCACCGCCCAGATCGCGCTCGGCGCCATCGTGGCGCTGACCCCGGTGGACCTCATCCAGCTGCTGATCGGCACCCAGGTGCTCCAGGGCCTGATCAGCCCGATCGTGCTGGTCTACCTCCTGGTGCTCACCAACCGCCGGTCCGTCCTCGGCGACGCGGCCAACAGCCCCCGCTACCGCGTCGTGGCCACCGTCGCGGTCGTCGGCGTCGCACTCATGTCGACGATCCTGCTGGGCCAGACCGTCCTCGGCTGGTTCGGCATCGGCTGACCGACCGGGAAGCGCCACCGGGCCTGTCGTCCACGGACGGCAGGCCCGGTGGCGTTCGGGGCCCCCGCGCGCGCCGCACGACCAGCCGAACGAGTGAATCCGGCATCGGGTCCGCGGCGCCGTCCGACCTCCCCCGCCGACGTCTCCGCGCCTTGCGCGCCCGGCTTCCCGCCGCTCCACGGGCCTCCCGCCGGGTGCTCGAAAACACCCCGTTCGACCCGGGCTCGCCCGGGAGCAAATCGCTTGAACGACGGGCTCGAACAGCACCATCATCGGACCTCCGCCGCCCGCCGTGCAGCCTCAACTCCGTTGTCCCTTTGCCCATTTGGGCTCTACTTGGGCTGCCCGGCGACGGCTCCGCACGTCCGTTCACGCGCCTGGAGGAGCTGTGGTGAATCCCCCTACCCCGGTGTTCAACGACCCCCGCGAGGTGGGAGCATGAGCGCCCCGACCCAGCGGTCCGCCGACGGCGTCAACGCCCCCGACGACGCCGACGAGGAACTCACGTGGCTGGCCGACCGCCGCCGCATCGAGACCATCGAGGCGATCAGCGTCGGTGCGATGGCCCGCCGCCTGCCCACGCTCGTCGTCCGCGCCTTCCGCCTCGGCTGGCGCATCGACCGGTTCTCCGTCGCCCTGCTCCTCGCCTGCCAGGTCCTCTCCGCCGTGCTCGGCGCGACCGGCCTGCTCGCCACGACCGGCACCATCGCCGCCCTGTTCGGCCCCGGCCGGGTGGGTGACAAGCTCGCGCACGCCGCGCCGTCGATCCTGGTGATCGCGGCCGCGGCCGGCGCCCGCTCGCTGCTCGGCATCACGATCCGCACCATCACCATCCACCTCTCCCCGCGCATCTCCCGCGAGGCCGAGGCGGCCGTCCTGCGCGCCACCGTCGCCGCCGAGCTCACCGCCTACGACACCGCCGGCTACAACGACGAACTGGACGCCGCCGACCGCGGCGCCGACGTGTGCGTCGACATCGTCGGCGAGGCGCAGAACCTGATCGCCTCCGTCGCCTCGCTCATCGGCGCCGCCGGCGTCCTCACCGTCCTCCACCCCCTCCTGCTCCCGCTCCTGGTGCTCGCCGCCCTGCCGCAGGGCTTCGCGTCGGTGCGCGCCGCCCGGGTCCAGTTCCTCGCGAACCGGGCCACCATCGGCGACCGCCGGATCATGGCCAACCTGCGCTGGTACATCCACGTCAAACGCAACGCCGACCAGATCCGCTCCGACACCATGGGCGACTTCCTGCTCGAGAAGTACGAGCACGTCGGCCGCCGCCTCGACGTCACCTCCCGCCGGGCCGCACTGCAGAGCGCCCGCGTCTCGGTGCTCGGCGCCGCCGCCACCGGGCTCGGCACCGCCCTCGTGTGGGCGGCGATGCTCTGGCTCGTCAGCACCGGCCGCATGGGCCTCCCCCAGGGCGGCGCGGCGGTGTTCGCGCTCGGCGCGGTCGGCACCAGCCTGCACGGCATCGTCGGCTACGGCGCCGACCTGTTCCGCACCGGCATGTACCTCGACGACTGGTCCACCTTCCTCGACACCGCCGGCGGCCACCGCCCCCGGCGCGGCGACCGGGTGCCGGAGCCCCCGCGCCGCATCGCCGTCGAGGACCTCCGCTACGCCTACCCCTCCTCCGAACGCACGGCGCTCGACGGCGTGAACCTGCACGTCGAACGCGGCGAGATCCTGGCCCTCGTCGGCGAGAACGGCTCCGGCAAGACCACCCTCGCCAAACTCCTGTCCGGCCTCTACCTGCCCACCGCCGGATCCGTGCGGTGGGACGGCCACGACACTCGCGACCTCGACCCGCACGCCCTGTGGCACCAGGTCGCCGTCGTCCCCCAGGACTACGCCCGGTGGCCGCTCACCTGCCGCGACAACATCACCCTCGGCCAGCCCGCCGCCGACGGCGACGCCGCCGTGCTGCGCGCCGCCGAGGCCTCCGGCGCGGCCGAGGTCGTCGCCAAGCTCCGCCGGGGCCTGTCCACGCTCCTGGCCGTCGAGTGGATGGGCGGCGAGGAACTCTCCGGCGGCCAGTGGCAGCGCCTCGCGATCGCCCGCGCCTTCCACCGCGAGGCCGGCCTCCTGGTCCTCGACGAACCCACCGCCGCCCTCGACCCGCGCGCCGAGCACCGCATCTTCCGCAACCTGCGCGCCGTCGCGCAGGAGCGGGCGGTCGTCCTCGTCACGCACCGGCTCACGAACGTGGCCGTCGCCGACCGCATCGTCGTCCTGGAGGACGGCAAGGTCCTCCAGGAGGGCACCTTCACCCAGCTGGTGGCCGAGAAGGGCGGCCGCTTCCGCGAATTGTGGGACCTCCAGAACGAACGCAGCGGCCTGCCCGCCCAACGCCCGGGATCCAGGATTAGCTAGCTTCCGGCTGCCGTCGGACTCCTGCGGTCTTCCCCGCCCGGACAGTACGGGTGTTCCGTACCGTCCGGGCACCGCGGTACGGTCGGTGGTCACCGACCGGGAAGCATCCGACGACCGTCCCCGATCAGTGGATCGGCAGCGCCCGGCGCACTAGGGTTGTCGGCGATGACTACTGGGACGGCCTTGCGCCACACACGGATTGCTGCCCCGGCGCTCCGCTGAGCGCCGGACGGGCCGGTACGGGCCCACAGTTCGATCGAAGGCCCGGCTCTTGCGCGCGGGCCCCTCCTCCGTCGTGTTCGACCTCGGGTTCGAAGCACCGACCACGACAGGAGACTCCATGCCCACCCGTACCGCGACACCGCTGATCCCCACCCCCGACGGCCGGGCCGACGCCTTCGCCGCCTTCCCCGAGCAGGACGGGCCGCACCCCGGGGTGCTCATGTACCCGGACGCCTTCGGCATCCGCCCGGTGATCCAGGAGATGGCCCGCGAGCTGGCCGGGCACGGCTACTACGTGCTCGTGCCCAACTTCTTCTACCGGCAGGGCCCGTCGCCCGTCGTCGAGCTCCCCGAGTACATCGACGACGACGCCCGGGACGGAATCGTCGGGCAGTTGATGCCCCTGGTCCGGGCGCACACGACGGAACTGACGCTCCGTGACGCCGGCGCCTTCGTCCGCTTCCTCACCACCCGGCCCGAGGTCGCCGCCGGGCAGGTCGCCGCCGTCGCCGGATTCCACGGCCCGGTGGTCGCCGAGGGGCCGGACGGCCTGCACCGCCTCCTGTCGGCCATCACCGCCGAGGTCCACCTCGGCCACGCCGCGAGCGACCTGACCCCCGAGGCCCTCGCCGAGCTCAACCGGGCCCTGGACGCGGCCGGCCTCACGTACACCTCCGAGATCTACCCCGGCACCGTCCACGGCTTCACGATGTCCGACACCTCGGCCTTCGATCCGGACGGCCTGAAGCGCCACTGGGAGCAGCTGCTCCCCCTCCTGGACCGCGCGTTGACGTAGGTCACTCCCCACCGTTCAGGTGGGCGTCGATCAGGGCGAAGGTCGCCTCCGGCTGTTCGATCTGCGGGAGGTGGCCCGCCCCGGCGATGAGCTCGAAGCGCCCGTCGCCGAAGGCGTCCGCGTATGCCGCGCCGTAGGCCGGGGTGACGACGCGGTCGCTCTCGCCCCACAGCACGAGTGCGGGCACCTCGACGCGCGGGAGGCGGTGGAGCAGCTTGGGGTCGTGCATGTAGGGGTCGGCGGCGAGGACGCGCATGGTGGCGATGTTGGCCTGGTGGGCGGCGACCTGGTCGGCGGAGAGGCCGGCCGGGTCGACGAAGAAGCGGTCGGGGTCGTGCCAGGAGTGTTCGGCGGCGGCGCGGGCGTCGAGGGCGAAGAAGTCGGTGATCGGCTCGCCCTCGATCCGCACGCCGACGGCGTTGATCAGGACGACGCCGGTGACGATCCCGGTGGTGTCGAGCGCGGCCATCTCGGCCGCCGTCCAGCCGCCCAGTGAGGAGCCGACGACCAGGACGTCCTCCAGCCCCCGCTCGTGCAGCATGCGGAGGTAGAAGAGGGCGAGGTCGTCGACGCCGGCCAGCCAGTCGGGGCGGGGTGTGCCGTTCCAGCCGGGGTGCGTCGGCGCGATGGCGTGCGCGCTGCGGGAGAGGTGCTCGGCGAGGCCCGCCACCGTGTGCGGGCCCCCGCCGCCGTGCAGCAGCAGGACCGGCCTGCCGCTGCCGGCCTCGGAGAGGGTGAGGGGAAGGTCGCCGTACATGACGGTGGTGTGGAAGAGGGTCATGGCCCCAGGGTAACTAAATATCTTTATATAAGCTAGCTTGGCTATCGGGCGGACCCGGCCTAGACTCGCCTCATGCATGGTGAGCTGCAGGTTCTCGGACGAGCGGTCAAGCAGGCGCAGTACCGGCAGCACCGGGCGCTCGACACCGCCCTGGCCGCCGTCGGCACGACGCTGGCCCAGTGGGACGCCCTGCGGGCGATCGGCCGCTCGCCCGGGGCGTCCGCCCGCGCGCTCGCCGCGGCGACCTTCCAGAGCGAGCAGGCCTTCGGCACGCTCGCCGGCCGCCTGACGGCCCAGGGCCTGGTGGAGCGCCGGCCGGGGCACGGGCGGCGCATCGAGCACCACCTCACCCCGGCCGGCGAGCAGGTCCTCGCCGCCGGGCACCGGGTCGCCGACGACGTGCTCGCCGAGTGCTTCGCCCCCCTGCCGCCCGGGGACCGCGCCACCCTGCTCGACCTGCTCCAGCGCCTCGGCGGGGAAGCGGACGGTTAATCAGCCTGGCGGTCGCGGTACGCCGCCGCGGCGCGCTGGTACTCCTGGTGCTCGGCGGCGTGGTCCGGGATGTAGGAGCCCGAGGCGAAGAACCGCTCCAGCGCCTCGTTGGCGCCGACGGCGAGCGGGCCGGAGCGGGCGAACATGGCCGTCTCGTACCGGATGACGGCGGCGTCGAGCGTGGGCTCCTCGGCTATCGCGCGGGCCAGTTCGGCCGCGTCGAGCATGGCGAGGTTCGCGCCGTGGCCGCCGAAGGGCGACATGAGGTGGGCCGCGTCGCCGACGAGCGTCACGCCGGGGACGTGCTCCCAGACGAGCGGGGCGGGCAGGGCGTGGAGCGGCCGGTTGACGCAGCCGCCGTCGCCGTCCGTCACGAGGAGCAGCAACTCCTCGGCCCAGTCGCTGAATTCCGCCCGCAGGAAGCCCCGGACAGCCTCGGCATCGGCCGGGTCGACACCGGCGGCGACGTGCCAGTCGAGGGCGGCGCGGATGCCGACGTAGCCGCGGACGCGGTCGCCGCCGTTGCGCTGGACGATGATCGCCTGACCGTTGCCGTTGTTCGCGAACACGTGCCCGTCGCCGACGAGTTCGGCGACCCGGGGGTGGCGGCGCTCGACGTCGTCGAAGCGGACTTCGAGGAACGTCACCCCGCTGTACCGGGGCACCGCGTCGCTGACGAGCGGCCGCACCCGGGACCACGCGCCGTCGGCCCCGATCACCAGGTCCGCCTCGGCCGAGGCGCCGTCCGCGAACTCCAGCCGGTGCCGCCCCTCCCCCAGCGGCACCGCCGTGACGAGCTTGTGACCCCAGCGCACGGTCCCGGGCTCGACGTGGGCGGCGAGCATCGCGCGCAGCTCGCCGCGGTCGATCTCGGGCGCCGCGACGTCCCCCTCGTCGGGGACGAACGAGGCGAGCACGGCGCCGCGGTGGTCGAGCCGGAGCTTGGCCTGCCCCTCGGGCCTGGCGAGTTCGGCGAACGCCTCCATCAGCCCGGCGTCCTCCAGCGCGATCTGCCCGGAGTCGGCGTGCAGGTCGAGGGTGCCGCCGGGGTCGCGGGCGTCGACGGACGCGTCGGCGTCGTACACCGTGACCTCGATGCCGCGCAGTTGCAGCACCCGGGCGCAGGTCAGTCCGGCGGGCCCCGCGCCGATGACGGCGATGCGGGGCCTGCTCGTCGGGGCCTTCGTGGTCTCCATGGGGATCTCCTTCGCTCATGGCGGACGGCCACCCGTTCAGCCACTTACTGAACGGGCGCTCGGTAAGTGACGGTAGCCGAGCGGGCGCTCGGTAAGCAAGAGCCGAGCGGGCGCTCGGTAAGTGGATAGGATGGGACCGCTGCGACGAAGGAGAGGAAGACCATGGCCCCCACCAGCGGAACCGAGCGGCGCTCCGGCGCCGAGACGCGCGCCGAGATCCTGCGCGTCGCGCTACGGCTGTTCACCGAGAAGGGCTACGAGGCCACCACCACCCGGGACCTCACCGAGGCCCTCGGGCTCACGCGGTCGTCGCTGTACTACCACTTCCGCAGCAAGGAGGACATCGTCGCGAGCCTGATGTCCGAGCGCCGCCGCGACCTGGACGAACTCGTCGAGTGGATCACCGCCCAGCCGCGCACGCCCGACCTCCCGCGACGGGCCGCGCTGCGCTGGCTGGACGGCACCACCCCGCAGCACCTCCAGGCGATGCTCCTCGCGCACGCCAACCAGCCCCTGATGCGGCGCCTGGCTCAGAAGGGCGAGGACGTCCGCGCGGCGTTCGACCGCGTCATCGACCTCCTCGCCCCCGAGGACGCCGGCCCCCAGGACCGACTCCTGCTGGTGATGGCCTTCGACACCGCCGGCGCGGCCCTGCTCGCCGCCAAGCCCACCGCCACGGACCCGAGCGACGTCCTCGCCGCCGCCCGCCGGGCCACGCGCGCGCTCACGGAGCCCGCCGCAGGCGCCTGAGGCGCGGGATCACCGCCCTCACGTCAACTCCCGTTCGGCGACGGTCCGGAAGCCGGTCGGCGGGCGGCCGGTCAGGCGCCGCACGGTGTCGGTCGTGCGGTCCTCCGCTCCCCCGGCGATCGCGCCGTCCATGCCGGCGAGCAGCTCGGCGAACTCGCGAGGCATCCCGGCGGCCAGGTGGTCCCGGAACTCGTCGTGCGTCAGGTGGTGATGGACCACCGGACGTCCGGTGACCTCGGCGACGATCGCGGCGACATCGTCGTAGCTCAGCGCCTCCGGGCCGGTCAGGACGAGGTCGCCGTCGGGCGCGCGGTCGTCGGTGAGGACGTGAACCGCCACGGCGGCGATGTCGTCCGCGTCGACGAATCCGACCCGCCCGTCCCCGGCCGCCGTACGGATGACGCCGTCCTCGCGGATGCTGTGGGCGTGGAGGTGCTCGCCCGTGAAGTTCTGCATGAACCACGAGGGCCGCAGCACCGCCCACTCCTCGAACAGGCCGGGCAGCGCCCGGTGCACCTCCCCCACCGCCGGACCGCCTTCCGGAACGGCCGACGAGCCGAGCAGCACGGCCCGCCGCACACCCGCAGCGCGGGCCCGGCGGAGGAACGGCAGCATGACGGACGCCGGGTCGGGCTCGCCGACGGGCGGCACGAGGTAGACGCGGTCCGCCCCGGTGAGGGTGTCCTCGAACGTGGCGGGCTCGTACCAGTCGAAGCGCACCGGCTCCGCGCCGGGCAGCGGAGTCGCGCGGCGGGACGCGGCCCTGACGCGGTGTCCGGCGGCGAGCAGCCGCGCGACCGTCCGGCTGCCGGTGGTGCCGGTCGCGCCGGTGACGAGGGTGGTGGCGGTCATCGGGCGACGCTCCCGGTGAAGTCCAGGCCCGGCTGTCGCAGGGCGAGCGGGTTCCAGTAGTCGCGGTAGACGGCCAACCGTCCGTCCCGGACGGTCACGACGGCGATGTACGTCATCTCGAAGGGGCCGCCGCCCTGCACGACGCGGCCCACGGCCCGCATCTCCACGACGATGGTCTCCGGGTCGGCGGTCTCGTGGATCCGCAGGTCGGGGAAGCCGTGCAGGTCGATGTGGTCCGGGTAGCCGCGCATGTAGTCCGCGACGGCCTCCTTCCCCTCCAGTCGTCGCGGCCAGCCCGGTGGCGCGAAGGGGAACTCCATCACGCCGTCCTCGGCCCACAGGCCGACCCAGGCGTCGATGTCCTTGTCCAGCAGCAGGCGCAGGCCGTGGCGGTACAGCTCCGCCGGCCGGGTGTTCGCGGGCATGGGTCTCGTCCCTCCGTCGCGTACGATACGGACCAGCGGTCCGCTTCACCGAAAGATACGGACCGTCGGTCCGCTTCGCAACCGACCCCTGCCACCCACCGGAGGACGACCGTGCCCGAGCGCAAGCCCCGCAAGGACGCGACCCGCAACCGGGCCGCCGCCCTCGCCGCCGCCGACACCCTCTTCGCCGACTGCCGGAGCCCCGAGGACGTCACCATGGCCGACATCGCCGACGCGGCCGGCGTCGGCAAGGGCACGCTCTTCCGCGCCTTCGGCGACCGCACCGGCCTCATCCGGGCCCTCTACGGCGCGCGCCTCGAACCCCTCGCGGCCGCCGTCGAATCCGGCCCGCCGCCACTGGGCCCCGCCACCCCGCCCGCCGAGCGCGTCCCCGCCCTCCTCGACGCACTGCTGTGCTTCAAGCTCGACAACCGGCACCTCGCGCTGGCCCTGGAGGGCACCGGCGCCGACAGCCCGTACCGGACGGACCACTACGAGCAGTGGCACACCCTCCTCCGCGACCTGCTGCACCGGCTCCCGGGCCTGGCCGACCCCGGCTTCACCGCCCACGCCCTGCTCGCCGCCACCCGCGCGGACCTCGTCGAACACCTGGCGGGCGAGCGGCAGACCCCCCGGAAAGACCTGCGGGCACAGCTGGCGGCCTTCACCGCCCGTGTCCTCGGCACACCCGGCGCGACGACTCCCTGATCGGGCTGAACACGCGTGTGCAGTAAGTCCGTTGCCCGATCGGCACCGGGCGGTGGAGACTGACCTCGTTCATGATCGACCGCGGAAACGAGGACCGCCCGTGCGAACCCCCTCCCCCGGCGCCCGCATCGATGACCGGGACGTCCTGCCACACCTCGACGGCACGGAACGCGGCCTGGTCGTGATGATGTGCGGCCTCCCGGGCTCCGGCAAGACCACGTACGCGCGAGTCCTCGAACGCCGCGGGTTCACCCGCCTGTCGATCGACGAGGTGGTGTGGACCCGCACCGGAGGCCGCGACGCCGCCGACCTCGACCCGGCGGGGTACGACCGGCTCAAGTCCGCCGCCGAGAAGGGACTTTGGGACGAGCTGATCCGTCTCATGGAGGCGAGGCGCCCCGTCGTCATCGACTACAGCTTCTGGAACCGCGCCACGCGCGAGCGCTACAAGGCCGCGATCGAGAGCCACGGCTGCCGGTGGGAGCTCGTCCGTCTCCGGGCCGACCTCGAAACCCTCCGCCGCCGCCTCTCGCACCGCAACCGGCGCAGCGACGCCAACAGCGTCACCGTCCCCGACGAGCTCCTCGAACGCTACTACGCCGCCTTCGAAGAACCCGTCGGCGAAGGCGAGTTCGTCATCGTCCAGACGTAGGCGCGCGACGGAACGGCGACGCCCGCCCCCGGCGCGGTGGCCGGGGGCGGGCGTGTCGGGGTGATCGGCGGAGCCGGGGAAATCAGGAGGTACGGCGGACGTACGGCTCCCAGGCCACCTTGATCGAGCGCCGCTCGGCAGATCCGGAGCGGAGCCGTGCCTCGGCGCCGAACGGCGGGGCACCGGAGCGCAGCCTGGCGGGCTGGGCGCTGATCAGCGTCCAGCCCGGGTTGCCGGTCACGCAGTCGACGGGGGTGCTACCGGTCGCGAATCTGCAGAAGGTCCGGTACACCGTGCCGTCGGTGGTGATGGCCTCCACCTGGAGGGTGTTGCCGTGGTCCGCGATGGCCACACCGCAGGCGGGGCCGTGGCCCGTGGGGAGTGCCGGCGGGGTCGACCAGGTCGTCACGTCGGCGTTCGGGCCGTTGAGCGGCTGGCTGCCGACCTGGACGGTGCCGTTCTTGACCACCCCGGTGTAGATGATCATTCCTGACCCCGTCGTCGCCGAGTCGATGGACTCGCACGGGCCGGCGGGACCCGTGTTGCCGGTCGCACCGGCCGGGCCCGTCGGGCCCGTGTTGCCGTTGGTGCCGTTGGTACCAGCAGGACCCGTCGGACCCGTCACGCCGTTGGTGCCATTGGTACCAGCAGGACCCGTCGGACCCGTCACGCCGTTGGTGCCATTGGTGCCGTTGGTACCAGCAGGACCCGTCGGACCCGTCACGCCGTTGGTGCCATTGGTGCCGTTGGTACCAGCAGGACCCGTCGGACCCGTGACGCCCGTGCTCGGACCGGCAGGACCGGTCGGACCGGTACTGCCGTTGGTGCCATTGGTACCAGCAGGACCCGTCGGACCCGTGACGCCGGTACTCGGACCGGCAGGACCGGTCGGACCGGTACTGCCATTGGTGCCGTTGGTGCCATTGGTGCCGTTGGTGCCGTTGGCGCCCGCAGGGCCCGTCGGGCCCGTGACCCCGGTGCCCTCACCGGGAGGACCGGTCGGGCCGGTCGGGCCCGTGACGCCCTCGCCGGCAGGGCCGGTCGGGCCCGTGGGACCCGTCGGGCCGACGCACTCGATCACATGGCCGTGGTCGCCGTGGTGACCGTCGTGGGCGTGCTCGCCGTGGTCGCCGTGCTCTCCGTGGTCCCCGTGGTCTTCGCCGCCGTCACGGAACGACCGGCCCGGGGCGCCCGACTGGAGCATCGACCCGGCGAGCTGGTGCACCATGTCGTGGACACCGTCGGCCGACGGCAGACCGCCGTCCGGCCCCTGCTCACTGCCACCCGGCCCCTGCTCGCCGCCGTCAGGGGACTGCTCGCCGCCCCACGAGTCGTGCTCGTCCGGCGGACAGCCCTCCTCGCCGTGGTTCCCGTACATCTGGTGGCTCGGGTGCGGGAAGTGGAAGTGCATCCCGCCGGCGAAGGCCGTGCCGCTGGTCGACACGACGGCCGCGATGAGAAGCGCCGCACCTGCGGCGCGCTGTTTGCGGCGGTTCGGCACCGCGGCCTTCCGGATCTGCGTTTGGTGTGAGGACACCCAGTACTCCTCGTCCATCGGAGATCGGCAGGATGAAGTGACCCCGCCTGGTGACCGCCATTGACCTCGGGGAACGGCACTTCCTGGCGGCGACGGACCGGAGTGTCACCGGCCCGGCCCACAGCGACCACACGAATGGCCCGGCCCCGTTGGCCTGACACCGTGTTGGACCGCGGAACCGGAGCGGGCCCGAAATAGCATCGCCAGCGCGATGCGCGGGCCGGGCCGGCACGATCGGCCGCACCCGGTCCGCGCTCGGCTCCGCAGCCCGCCGCCCCCCATCCCGAGAGGCCGTTGTGGCACGACCTGACAGCTCCCCGCCCAGTGCACCCGTCCCCGGTCCGTCCCGCTCCGGCGACCGGAAGCCCACCATCTGCCTGTGCATGATCGTCAAGGACGAGGCGGCGGTCATCGAACGCTGCCTCGCGTCGGTGCGCGGCCTCGTCGACACCTGGGTGATCTCCGACACCGGATCCACCGACGGGACCCAGGAGCTGATCCGCCGTGCGCTGGCCGGGATCCCCGGCGAGCTGCACGAGGAGGCCTGGACGGACTTCGGCCACAACCGGACGCTCAACATCCGCCACGCCCGCGGCAAGGCCGACTACCTGCTGCTGATCGACGCCGACATGGTCGTGCGGCAGGACGGCCCGCTGCCCGAGCTCACGGCCGACTCCTACATGGTGCGCCACCCCGCCGATCTGGAGTACCGGATCAAGCGGCTGGTGAGCGGCACCGTCGAGTGGCGCTACGAGGGCTCGACCCACGAGTACCTGACGACGGACCAGCACGACCGCACCGCCGACCTCGACGCGCTGGTCATCGAGCACTTCGCCGACGGCGGCTCGCGCGCCGACAAGTTCGAACGGGACGCCCGCCTGCTCCGGCAGGACCTGGAGCGCGATCCCGGCAACGCCCGCGCGGTCTTCTACCTCGCCCAGACGATGCGCGACCTCGGGCGCACCGCCGAGGCGATCGAGCTGTACCGGCGGCGCGCGCGGATGGGCGGCTGGGCGGAGGAGGTCTACTACGCGCTGCTCCAGGTCGGCGTGCTGACCGCGGACGCCGGCGACTGGCCCTCGGCCATGGACGCCCTGCTGCAGGCGTGGGAGAGCCGGCCGCAACGGCTGGAGGCCTGCTACCAGCTCTCGTCCCGGCTGCGCCTGATGGGGCGGTACCAGGCCGCGCACGCGTTCGCCCGGGCCGGCCTGGACCGCGGCGAACCGAACGACTGGCTGTTCACGGAGCCCTGGGTCTACCGCTGGGGGCTGCTCTTCGAGTACTCGATCACGGCGTACTGGGTCGGGGACGCGCGCGCGTCCCTGGACGCCTGCGACCGCCTGCTCGCCACCGCCGACCTGCCCCGGCCCTACCGTGAACAGACCCTGGCCAACCGGAAGTTCGCCGAACAGGCCGCACCGGCCACCGTCTGAACCCACACCGGCCACCGCACCGGCCCCGAGGCTCCCCGACCGTCCGGAGTCCTCGGGGCCGGCGGTCGCCCGCCGCTCAGCCGGTCCGGGTCAGCAGCACGTAGCCGTCCTCGTGGGCGACGTCGCGGTACCCGTGCGCGCGGTGCCAGTTCAGGCGGTTCTGCTCGATCTCGACCGTCAGCGGCCAGCGTTTGTTCCACGGCATCCAGGTGTCCACAAGGATCCACTGGGAGTCGGGCCGGCTGGGTTCCCAGCCGAAGAGGCCGACGGTGGTGCGGTTGGTGAGCTGCGGCACGAGGAGCGTGGAGGCCTGGACGGTGGCGCCGTCCGGGATCCGGTCCATCAGCCGCCGGGCGACGGCGAGCCGCGGGTCGGTCCGCCAGGTGACCGGCTGGACCAACTGCCAGAACGGGAACTGCGGCAGCAGCAACAGACAGACCGCCGCCGCTCCCAGGAGGTGGCGCCGCACGCTGCCCTCCCGTGCGCGCCGGGCGGCCAGGGCCTCGACGAAGGCGGCGAAGACGATCGGCATCAGCACCAGCGAGTAGTGGTAGCCGGTGCCCCAGTGGAAGGCGTTGGCCGAGAAGAACCGCCACACCACCGTCGGGAGCGCGACCCACACGAGCGAGGAGCGCAGCGCCAGGAACAGCGTGATGGCCAGCAGGAGCACCAGCGTCGTCGCCTTGGCCTCGGGGGTGATCAGGCCGATCGTCGCCTTGTACAGCAGGCCCGCCACGACGGTGTCCGTGTCGGGTCCGCCGCCCGGGCCGCCGTGCGGCCCCTCGCCCGAGCCGTCGACGTACGACCAGTAGGCGAAGTCCCCGCTCGGATTGAAGGCCGGCAGGACCACCAGGACGGCGAACAGCGACCCGGCCACTCCGGCCGCGGCCGTGACGAACCCCAGCCTCCGGCTCCCCCGCCGGGCGATCAGCAGGCCGATCACCGCCACCGTGAGTCCGAGGTCCTCCTTCACCAGCAGCAGCGGCAGCGCCCAACACGCCGCCGCACGCGGCCTGTTGTCGCCGAGCGCGGCCAGCGAGAAGGCCAGCAGGGGGACGGCGAAGGCCACCTCGTGGAAGTCGAACCCGATCGCGCTGGCGACCCCCCAGGACAGGCCGTAGCAGACGCCGATCACCGCGGCGGGCCCCGATCCGAGCGCGCGTCGGGCCCAGAAGGCCAGTGGCACCATGCCGACGGCGACGAGTGCGGCCTGCACCACGAGCAGTGTCTCCGGGGTGCGCCAGACCCAGTAGAACGGGGCCACCAGCGCCAGGACCGGGGAGAAGTGGTCGCCCAGGATGGGGAAGCCGGGCGCCTTCAGCTCGGAGACGGGCAGGTGCCCGTCCGCGTAGGAGCGGACCACCTGCTCGAAGATGCCCAGGTCGTAGCTGTTGGACAGCATCCGCTCGTGGATCCGCACGGACAGCGTCGTGTAGACGGCGAAGAGCGCCCCCGCCAGGCCCCAGATCCACCACGCACTGCCCACGACGGGCGGCAGCAGGTACGGCTGCGTGACCCGTCTCCCGGGGCCGGACTGCTGCGGTGGACGCGCGATGGTGCTGTCGGTGGGGGGTGCCTGCATGGTCACACCTTCCGGGAGCCGCTGTGGAGGCCGTCGTCGAGGCCGATACAGCACGGCGTCGCACCGGGATCGACGCCCAACAAGATGTCAGGAACGCCTCGGCTCACCGGGGGAAGGAATAACGCGGGCGGCACAGGTTCAACCGATTGGCCGCAACAGCCGGCGCCACGGCAGGCTGTCAGGCGCTTCACCCACGCCGGCGCCTTCGGCTACTTCAGCTCGAACAGCAATGAGCGGACCTCGGTGGTTCCGCTGTTGTGCGTGGAGTGGTTCACCGCCGGGGACCACATCGTCCCGCCGGCCGTGAGCGAAGCCGCGGTGGTGCCGCCGGACTCGTCGGTGAAGACGACCTCCCCGTCCGCGAGGTTGTAGACGAGGTTGGCACGGTGGTGGTGCATGCCGGTCGTGACGCCGGGCCCGAGCCGGGCCTCCAGCAACCGGACCCGGTCGTTCTCGAAGAGGACCTTGTACACCTCGGGTGCCACCTGCACGGCGTCGGCTGTCACGGGAACCTCCTGGGCGCGGGACGGGAGCGTCGTTGACCTGCTCTTGACCGTAACGTCCGGTACACGGCCGCGCACGGCGGGTGCGCCAGGGGCAGACTCGACCGGGGATCCACGAAGCGGCGATCTACGATGAGAGGCGAGGTTCCATCTCCGGGTCCGCGTCGCAGCGGCGGGGAGGCCGACATGGCGTTCGACACCAATGGCTTCGAGCAGGCGGGCAGCCACCGCTACATACCGATCTCCGAACACGGCCTGATCGGCGATCTCCGCACGGCCGCCCTGGTCGGCACGAACGGCACCATCGACTGGTACTGCTGCCCGCGCTTCGACGCGCCCAGCGTGTTCGGGGCCATCCTCGACGCCGACCGCGGCGGGTCGTTCCAGCTGGCCGCCGACGTGCCCACGCGCACCCGGCAGTTCTACTTCCCGGACACGAACGTGCTGATCACGCGCTTCTTCGCCACCGACGGCGTCGCGGAGATCCAGGACTTCATGCCCGTCGTCGACGAGTCGCCCGAGACGGCCCGGCACCGGCTGATCCGGCGGGTGATCTGTGTCCGGGGAGTCCTGCCCTTCACCGCGCGCATCGCCCCGCGCTTCGGCTACGGCGCCGAGAAGCACACCGTGCACCTCGACGGCCACGAGGCGGTGTTCCGCTCGCCGTCGCTGACGCTCGCGCTGACCGCCACCGCGCCGCTGGAGAGCGACGGCCTCGACGTGTGGTCGCACTTCAAGCTCCTCGAAGGCGAGTCCGTCGTGTTCGCCCTCGACCGGATCGGCGACGAGGTCCCGACCCGGTCGTGCGCGTGCGCCGAGGCGCAGGAGCAGTTCGAGGCGACCGTCCGGTTCTGGCGCCGCTGGCTGGCCGGGTCGCGCTACCACGGGCGGTGGCGGGAGATGGTGCACCGCTCCGCCCTGGTACTGAAGCTGCTCACCTACGCGCCGACCGGCGCGATCGTCGCCGCGCCGACCACCAGCCTGCCCGAGCGGATCGGCGGCGAACGCAACTGGGACTACCGGTACGTGTGGGTCCGCGACGCCGCCTTCTGCGTCTACGCCATGCTGCGCCTCGGGTTCACCACGGAGGCCGAGGCGTTCATGGGCTTCCTCTGCGACCGCATGTCCGGCACTGCCGGCGCGGGCGGCCCGCTACAGATCATGTACGGCGTCGACGGGCGCGGCGAACTGCCCGAGTACGAGCTGGCGCACCTGGAGGGCCACCTCGGCTCGGCGCCCGTCCGGGTCGGCAACGCCGCGACCGGCCAGCTCCAGCTCGACATCTACGGCGCCATGATCGACTCCGTCTACCTGTCCGACAAGTGGGGGCAGCCGATCAGCAGCGCCGGGTGGGAGGACGTCGGCGCGGTGGCGGACTGGCTCTGCGAGCACTGGGACCAGCCCGACGAGGGCATCTGGGAGACCCGCGCGGGCCGCCGGGACTTCGTGTACTCGCGGCTGATGTGCTGGGTGGCGCTGGAGCGGGCGATCCGGATGGCGAACCGCCGCGGCCTGCCGGCCGACCTGCCCCGCTGGCGGCAGTCCCGGGACGCGATCTACCGGCAGATCATGCGGCGCGGCTGGTCGGCCGAACGGGGGGCGTTCGTCCAGTCCCTCGACGGCGGCGAGCTCGACGCCTCGCTGCTGATGATGCCGATGGCCAAGTTCGTCTCGCCCACCGACCCCAAGTGGCTCTCCACCCTGGACGCGCTCACGGCGGACCTGGTCTCCGACTCCCTGGTGTACCGCTACAACCCGGACACCAGCCCGGACGGCCTGAGCGGCTCCGAGGGCACGTTCTCGATCTGCTCCTTCTGGTACGTGGAGGCGCTGGCCCGCGCCGGCCGGCTGGAGGAGGCCAGGCTCGCCTTCGAGAAGATGCTCACCTACGCCAACCACCTCGGCCTGTTCGCCGAGGAGATCGGCCCGACCGGCGAGCAACTGGGCAACTTCCCGCAGGCGTTCACCCACCTGTCGCTGATCAGCGCCGCCTTCAACCTCGACCGGGCCCTGGGCTGACGCGACGCCGAGGGTGTGGGATCCCAGGGAAGGAACCGGCCGGCCCCGGGCGCTCGCCGAAGGCCCGGCCGACGCAGGGGCGGCGAAAAGGTTGGTGTGCAGGGCCGACGGAACCGGGTAATGTCTTTCTCATGTTCTTCCAGACGCCGATTTACGAGTGAGCGCGTGACGGGCCCCTGCTGACGTCCTTCGACGTCACCGCCCGTCCCCCACCGATGAATCCGTAGACCACTTCACTTCACCACCGGGAGAACCCACAACCGTGAGCAAGAACATCAACAACCCCGTGGGCATGGGCGGCGGCCAGCGCAAGAGGCAGTCCCGCGCCGAACGGCAGAACAACGGTCCGCACCGCAACCTCGACCGCCAGAGTGCAGCCGACCAGAAGGCAGAGCTGGTGCGCAAGATGCGCGAGAAGGCAGAAAAGGCCGAGGGCGCCGGGCAGGCGGACGGCGACACCGTACAGGGCTGACGCACCGCCGCCGCAGCGCGGCACCGCACGGGCAGGGGGGGGGGGGGGGGCGCGGGCGGGCGGGGGGGCGCGGGGCGGGGGGGGGGGGGGGGGGGGCGGGGGGCGGGGGCGCGGCGCCGCCGCCGCGCGAGGCGGCGGCGGGCGCGCGC
>NZ_JBHWGD010000011.1:0-113996 GCF_042733235.1 Kitasatospora sp. NPDC059722 | reverse complement strand
CTGTTTTTTTGGCGCGCGCCCGCCCGGGGGCCCCCCCCGCCCCCGCGGCGCCCCCCCCCGGGGGGGGGCGCCCCCCCCGCCCCGGGGCCCCCCCCCCCCCGCTGCCGTTCCTGCGGGCGCTGTTCCTCAGCGACGGCCCCGACATGGAACGACGGGTGTGCGCGGCGACCCGGGCCATGTGAGCGGTCCGCTCCGGCTCGAACGGCGGCGGTACGGCGAGGGATCCCGCCGACCGGTGGGACCCCCGTGCGTGGGTGGGTCAGCCCGCCGCCCCCGCCGTCGGCCGGATGGCGACCGCGTCGATCTCGAAGAGCATCCCCGGCAGGGCGAGCGAGGCGACCCCGCTGAGCGTCTGCGCGGGCAGCCGGTCGCCCCAGGCCCCGGCCAGGGCCTTGCCGAGGACGGCCAGCTTCTCCGGGTCGTGGTCGACGATGTACGAGCCGAGCCGGACCACGTGCTCGAAGCCGAGGCCGACCCCGGCGAGCGCGGTGCGCAGGTTGGCGAGGGCGAGCTCCGCCTGGGCGGCGAAGTCGCCGGGCACGACCTGACCGCCGGCGTCGGAGGCGTACTGGCCGGCGATGAACACCGGTTCGCCGGGCGCGGAGGCGGCGTGGCTGTAGCCGAACGGCGTCGGGTCGTGCAGGCCGGGCGGGTTGGTGATGGTGCGGGTGTCGGTCACGGGTTTCCTCCCCAGGTGTCGGGCCGGGCTCGGTGCCGGGCGGTCTACGGCTCGGACCGGGCGGCGTCCTCCCGGGCGTCGCGCCAACTCGGCGACTCCAGGAAGTGGTTGTCGAAGAGGTCCTGCTTGGCGAGCAGTTCCTCGACCGTCGCCTCGCCCGCGCGGATCCGCTCCAGCAGGCGGAAGTAGTCGAAGCGCTCCACCCCGGGGGTGATCACGATCAGCAGGTCCGCCCCGGAGTCCGGCGCCGCCGCGAAGGCATGCGGCAGATGGGGCGGCACCACCACGAGGTCGCCGCTCCGGGCGGTGACCACCTCGTTCCCGACCAGCACCTGGGCCGAGCCGTCGACGACGAAGAACAGCTCCGAGGAGCCCCCGTGGTAGTGCGGAGTGGCGCCGTCCCTGCCGCGCCCCAGCGTGACGCGCAGGGTGCTCAGGGCGCCGCCGGTGGCGCTGGAGTCCGCCAGCAACAGCCCCTTGCCGCCGAGCATTCCGACGGTCTCGGCTTCGTCGCCCCGTACCACCACGGCTTCCGGTCCGATCAACGTCATTGGCCTCTCCCCACAGTGAGCGCTCAGATAGTTCCATCGCTGATAGTACTACGTCTAACTATCTCCCATCGAATAACATGCCCCCATGGATCACGTGGACGTCATGCTCGACCAGTGGAGCCGGGAGCGCCCGGACCTCGACCTGGCGGCGGTCGGCACCGTCGGCCGCCTCGGCCGCCTCGCGCTGCTCGCGGGCCGGGTCGTCGAAGAGGTGTTCAAGCAACACGGCCTCCAGCGCGGCGAGTTCGACGTTCTCGCCACCCTGCGCCGCTCCGGCGCACCGTACGAACTGATGCCCTCCGAACTCGCCGCGCTGCTGCTGATGTCGCGGGCCGGCATGACCAGCCGGATCGACCGGCTGGAGTCGGCGGGCCTGGTGGAACGCCACACCGACCCGGCGGACCGGCGCAGCGTCCGCATCGCCCTCACCGCGGCCGGGCGCGCCCTCGTGGACGCCGCCTTCACCGACCACGCGGCCAACGAAACCGCGCTGCTCTCCGCCCTCTCGGGCGAGGAACGGGCCACCCTGGACGGGCTCCTGCGCAAACTGCTCGCCGACGTCGAGGGCGCGCAGAGCCCGGCGCCCTGACGGCCCGCCCGACGCCGACACGCCCGAGGTCCAGCCACCCGCGACCGCTCCGGAACGCCGTCGGCTGCCGTACGCGGGGAACGTCACCTCGGCGATCTTCGCCACGCTCATGAGCCTGATCACCCGTTCCCAGCCCGGGCAACACCGCAGCCGGCGGTGGCAGAGGAAGTGGACACGGCCGCAGGACAACACTGGTGAACACCTCGGTGGGACAACCGCGAAACCCGCCGGCCAGCTCGACGTCTCCCACCTGCCCGGCCCGGACACCGGCATCGGGCACGAGGAGCCGGGCGGCCGGAAGTCCGCAGCCGTGAACTCCAGCACCGACTCGCTCACCACTCACAGTGCAGGGCGTCATGGCGACCGGCCCTCGGACTCACCCGGACGGCCCCGCCCGGACCGCAGCCGGCGCCGCGCGGCACGAGGATGAGCGGGGTACAGCGGGGCACCATCCGAGAGGGAGCACGGGATCATGGCGATGGATCCGAGTATCCGGGCCCTCCTCCAGAAGTTCGGCCTCGACGGCCCGCCGCCGACCGCCGCGCCCACCGTGGAGCAGATGCGGGCCGGGAACCGGCAGCTGTCGCTCGCCGTGGCGCCCAGCCCGCCCCTGGCCGTCGGGTCGGTCGCCGACGACACCGTCGCCGGCGTGCCCGTCCGGGTCTACCGCCCGGACACCGCCGGCCCGACGCCGACCGTCCTCTTCATCCACGGCGGCGGCTGGATCCTCGGCGACCTGGACACGCACGACGGTGTCTGCCGCAGGCTCTGCCGCGATCTCGACGCGGTGGTCGTCAGCGTCGACTACCGCCTCTCGCCGGAGCACCCGTTCCCGGCCGCCTACGACGACTGCGTGGGCGTGGCCCGCGAAGTCGCCGCGGGCATCGACCGGTTCGGCGGGGGCGTGCTCGCGCTGGCCGGGGACAGCGCCGGCGCCAACCTGGCCGCCGCGGTGGCGTTGGCGCTGCGTGACGACGGCACACCGGTCGTGGCCCAGTTGCTGGCCTACCCGGCGACGGATCTCAGCGGCCGGACCGATTTCCCCTCGATGACCGAGAACGCCACCGGCTATCTCCTGACGGCCGACGAGTGCCGGCACGACATCCAGCTCTACACCGGCGGCGACCCCTCCACCACGGCCGATCCCCGGGTGTCGCCCCTCCTCGCCGCCGATCACCGGGGCCTCGCGCCGGCGGTGATCGGCGTCGGCGAGCACGACCCGCTGCGCGATCACGCACTGGCCTACGCGGACGCCCTGGCCGCCGCCGGAGTGCCGGTGCGCCGGCACGTCTACCCGGGGCTCATCCACGGCTTCCTCAACTACGACAGCGTCTCGCCCGCCGTGGACACCGCTGTCACCCAGTTGTACGCCGAGTTCGGGGACTTCGTCCGCTCCGCACGACCGGCCTGACGGACGCCCGCACCGGCCGGACACGCACTCCCGGAACGACGAAGGGGCCCGTACCGCGCATTGCGCGGTACGGGCCCCTCACTACCGGACGAACGCCCGGCCGGAATTACAGCGGGCGGATGTTCTCCGCCTGCGGGCCCTTCTGGCCCTGCGTGACGTCGAACTCGACCTTCTGGCCCTCGAGCAGCTCACGGAAGCCGTTGGCGTTGATGTTCGAGTAGTGGGCGAAGACGTCAGCGCCGCCGCCGTCCTGCTCGATGAAGCCGAAGCCCTTTTCCGAGTTGAACCACTTCACGGTACCGGTGGCCATGAGAAATCCCCTTCAAGAGACCGTCCGAAGTCCGCACATTACGGACTTTCGAGTCGCCGCGATGAGAACCCTCCGAAAAGCCGGAAAACGAAAAATGCGCCTGCGACAATCAGCAGGCGCACACAAAGTTCATGGGAACCACTACTGCAACTACTTCGACTGTAGCAGGCCCCGACCCTCCCCGGCGAACACTCCGCGCGAATTTTTCGGCCGCCCCGCCCGGGCCCGCCTTCCCCGCTCCGACCCGGCCGGCAACCGGCATGCCTGGCAGTACAGTTGGAGGCGTCCGCGCCACCGTCCGGCCCGGTCCTGATTTCGGGCCCGGCAGGGGGCGTGTCGGCCACGGCGCACACCGCACCGATTCGGACTCTCCGGGAAGACCCGTCCCACCGATTTTCGGAGCATACTGACCACGATGAGAAAACCACCGGCAGTCCGACGCCCCTTGCCCACCAGCCCCTTCAAAGCCCGGCCCGCCGCACCGCCCAAGCGGTTCGCCATGGGCGACCGCGTCACCCACGACAAGTTCGGCCTCGGCCGCGTCATAGACGTGGAGGACGGGCCCGAGGCCGCGGTCCTGGTCGACTTCGGCTCGCGACAGGAGCGGATCACCCCGCCCTACTCCTCCATGTACGCACTCTGACGGCCGCCGGACCGCTTCGCGCCCGCTTCCGGTCCCGGCCACGCCCGGGACCCCTGGAGCCGGAGCGGCCACCGGCGCCTTGAGTGTGTCCTGGGCGAACCGTCCGCCCTCACGGGTGACGCTGCCAGTGGCAAGCGGGTGAACTCGTCCCCGCCCAGCCGACCGCCGCCGTCCGTGTCCAGCACGCAGAAGACGCGGCGCTTCGATTCCGGCACCGTGCTGCCTTCCGACCTCGTTCGGCGATCTTCCGGCACCGCAACTTCGCGCCGCCATCCCACGGAATAGTTGAACGATGAACTATGTTGGGCGTGACGAAGGCACCACCGGGCACCCGAAGGCCGCCGCCGGGCGACCAGCCGAAAGGACCACGAGATGAGCACCGCCGCGAACCTCCCCCGCATCGACGTCCGCCGCTCCGACGAGCGCCTCTCGACCAAGATCGACTGGCTGGACTCCAAGCACTCCTTCTCGTTCGGTGGCCGCTTCGACCCCGCCAACACCCACCACGGGGTGCTGCTCGTCAACAACGACGACACCGTCCGGCCGGGCAGCGGCTTCGAGACCCACCCGCACCGCGACATGGAGATCGTCACCTGGGTGATGCAGGGCTCCCTGGTCCACCAGGACTCCACCGGCCACTCCGGCGTGATCTACCCCGGGCTCGCCCAGCGCATGAGCGCCGGCAGCGGCATCCTGCACTCCGAGAAGAACGACTCCTGGCGCCTGGGCGGCACCGACGTCCACACCGACCCCGTCCACTTCATCCAGATGTGGGTGGTCCCCGACGAGAGCGGCATCACGCCGGGCTACGAGCAGCTCGAAATCGACGACGAGCTGCTGTCCGGCGACCTGCTCCCGGTCGCCTCCGGGATGGCCAAGCACGACGGCGCGTCCGCCATCCGCATCAAGAACCGCTACGCCGCCCTGCACGTCGCCCGGCTGCGCCCCGGGCAGGACGTCGAACTGCCCGACGCCCCCTTCCTGCACCTGTTCGTCGCCCGCGGCGACGTCGTTCTCGAAGGCGCCGGCCCGCTCACCGCGGGCGACGCCGTGCGCTTCACCGCGACCGGCGGCCAGAAGGTCACCGCGACCGAACCCGCCGAGATCCTGGTGTGGGAGATGCACGCCACCATCGCCCCCTGAAGCCCCTGAGGCCCTGAAGCGGCCGTCGCCCGCCCGCCGACCCCTCAACCGCTCACCGGCCGCCCCGGGAATACCACCTGGAGCCGCTGGACCCGCCGGTCGCGGCGGAACATGAGCCACGCCAGCGTCGGCGGGCAGGGGTCGGCGGCGCCGGCGGGGTTGACGACGTCCATCTCCCAGATCGTGATGTCCCGGCTCGCCACCACGTGCCGCACGTGCTGGCGCACGCCCTTCTCGCGCACCTGCCGCATGACCGGGAACGGGTGCACGCGCTCCCCCGGCCGGCCGAAGCGGCCGGCCATCTCGGCCTGGTCCGGCCACAACTCCAGGATCTCCCGGGGCAGATGGCCGCGCGCCGACGCCTCCAGCGTCGCCACCGCCTCGTGCCGGCTCTCCTCCGCGAGGGCGGAGGCGTCGTCGTGCGCCCGCGCGGCGGTCGTTTCGAGCGCCTTCGCCATCTTCGCGCGCGCCTGGCTGAGCCGGCTGCGGACCGTGCCGACCGGCACCTCGCACGCGGCGGCGATCTCCTGGTAGGAGGTGATGCCGCTGAAGTGCCGCAGCATCAGCACCAGCCGCAGCTGCTGCGGCAGTTCCTCCACCGCGCCCCAAATCCAGTCCCGCATCGCGTGCTGCTCGATGAGCCGCTCGGGCGGCGACTGCTCGTACCCGCGCAGCCGGACGAGGTCGCGCTCGTCCAGGCCGGGTGTCTCGCGCGAATCGCGTAGTCGCATGCGGCAGGCGTTGCGGACGACGGCCCTCAGCCACGGCCCGACGGCCGCCGGGTCCCGGACGTCGCCGATGCGGCGGAGGGCCGTCAGCGCGGCGTCCTGCACCACGTCCTCCGCGTCCGGTCCGCAGCCGAGCAGGCGCAGCGCGACGGCGCGCATCGCCGCCTGGTGGCGGGTCAGGAGCAGCCCGAGGGCCGCCGTGTCGCCGGCCTGGGCGCGGCGTGTGAGCGCCGCGTCGTCGGCGGAGGCGGAAGCGGTGGTGGAGGTGGTGGTGGAGGTGGTGGTGGTGAGCGGTGCCATCGTCCGTACGCCTCCGGGAAGATCTTGCGCGCCAGGCCGGTTGAGGCCTTCCGGAGGACGATACGCCGGGCGCCGCGCCCCGGCGGCTACTGCTCCTGCGGGACGGGCGCCGCCCGCGCGAGCAGCCGCGCCCGTGCGCGGGCGGGATGCACCCTCGTGAAGACCGCCGGGCAGGCCAGGCCGGCGACGTGGGCGGCGATCCCGACCCAGGCCGGGGCGTGGACCGCGCCGCCGACGGCCAGGCTCACGCAGATGAACGTGAACCCGGCGCCCCACGCGGCGGTGATGCGGTTGTTGACCGCGATGAACTCCGGCCGGTCCCAGTACTCGCGGGGCGTGCGCCGCCGCGCGATGCCGAGCGTGAACGGGCGGCGCAGCGCCAGGGAGCCCCAGGCGGTGACGGCCAGCCAGGCGAACGAGAGGATGCCGGCCGGCTTCGACAGCGCCGCGTGCGGCGCGGCGAGGGCCACCGCGCCTACGGCCGCGAAGTAGACGACGGCGCTGACCTCCAGGACGAGCGCGTCGAGGCCGACCCCGCGCCGCCGGTCCTGGAGCAGGAGCAGCAGTCCCGACGCGAGCCCGCCGAGCGCGCCCCAGCGCCAGTCGAAGGACGAGACGGCCCCGGAGACGATCCAGGGGACGAATCCGCGCAGATAACCCATGGGAAGGAACCTCGCTGAGATGGTGAGGGTGGATGGCTGACACGGACTGGATGCACGGCGGGCGCGGAAGTTCGATCCCCGGCGCGTGATGCCGGTCACACGGGGCCGCCTCGGCGGGCGGGTCTCGCCCGTCCCGGGCAATTTCCGCCGTGTCCGGCGGCCGGTCGCGTGCGGGCGGGCCGGGATGTGGCAGGTAGGAGGGCGGCGGGCGGCCCGTCCCCCTCCGATGATCCCCCTTCACCGAATGGAGCCCCCATGCGCAGACGTCGCGGTGCCCTGATCGCCGCCGCCCTCCTCGCCCAGCTCGCCGCCGGGCCGTCCCACGCGGTCGCGGCGGGCTGGGAGCCCACCGAACAGTGCGGGGTCGTGCGCGGCGGTGACGGGCCGCTGGGCGGGGCCCAGGTGACGCTGTACCAGGCCGGGGACGGCGAGGGCAGCCGGCCGCGGGTGCTGGGCAGGGCGCGGAGTGCGGCGGACGGGCGGTTCACGCTCGACTACCGCCGCCCGGAGGACCCCCGCGCCGTGCTGTACGTGGTCGCCGACTTCGGGCGGGAGCGGCGCGGCACCGCACACTCCGCGGTGGCGCTCGCCGCCGTGCTCAGCGGGGCCGCCGCGCCGCCCGAGCTCGTCGTCAACGAGCGGACCACCGTCGCCACCGCCTACGCGCTCGCGCGCTTCACCGGCCCGGGCGGCGTCACCGGCACCTACCCCGGCCTGCAGAACGCGGCCGCCATCGCACACAACCTGGCCGACACGGGCACCGGCGAGATCGCCGCGCCGCTCGCCGCCCCGCCGAACGGCTCCCAGACCTCGACCATGGCGGAGTTCAACACCCTGGCCGACCTGCTCGCCTCCTGTGTCACCGGCGACGCCTGCGACCGGCTGCTCGACCTGGCCCGCCGCCCCGGCCACGAGCGGCCGCGCAACACCCTGCAGGCCGCCGTCGACATCGCGCACGACCCCGGGAACAACGCCGCCGCCCTCTTCGACCTCGCGGCGACCACCCCGCGCTACGGGCCCGCGCTCCCCGCCGCCCCCGACGCCTGGACCGTGGCCCTGCGCTACGACGGCAACGGCCACGAGGTCGACGGCCCCGGCAACCTCGCCTTCGACGCCGACGGCAACGCGTGGATCACCAACAACTACGTCTACAAGGCCGACCGGCTCGTCCCGACCTGCGGCGGCCGCACCGTCCTCAAGTTCACCCCCACCGGCCAGGACGCCCCCGGCGCGCCCTACCAGGGCGGCGGCCTGTACGGCGCCGGGTTCGGGGTCACCGTCGACGCGAAGGGCAGCGCCTGGGTCGGCAACTTTGGCTTCCAGGGCCGCGGCTGTCCGATCGACCCGACCCGGCTCGAACGCAGCGTCTCCCAGTTCGCCCCCGACGGCACCCCGCTGTCCCCGCCGGACGGCTGGCGCGGAGCCGGGATCGCCCAGCCGCAGGGCATGTCCGCCGACCGTGCCGGCACGGTCTGGGTGGCCAACTGCGGCAGCGACAGCGTGGCCCGGATCCCGGACGGCGACGCGACCCGCGCCCGGGAGATCGCCACGCCCGGCGTCCGGAAGCCGTTCGGCACCTCCGTCGACCCGGCCGGGCGACTCTGGGTCGGCGGGAACGGCAGCGACACCGTCCAGGTCGTCGGCCCGGACGGCACCCCGGGGCCGACGGTCTCCGGCGGCGGCCTGAGCAAGCCGCTGGGCGTCGCCACCGACAGCCGGGGCAACGCGTGGGTGAGCAACAGCGGCATCCTGCCGGTGCCCTGCGGGAACAGCTCCGTGGACGACCTCGCGAACGCGGTGGCGACCGAGGCGGGCCCGCGCCCGGGCACCTCGGTGACGTTCATCGGGTCCGACGGCACCCCGGCGCCCGAACCGTTCACCAACGGCGGCCTGTTCCTGCCCTGGGGCGTCGCCGTCGACGGTGACGACACCGTGTGGGTCGCCAACTTCGGCGGCCACCGCGTCGCCCGGCTGTGCGGCGTCAACCTCGCCGCCTGCCCGCCGGGGTACCGCACCGGCCAGCCCATCTCCCCGGCCGGCACCGGCTACACGAGCGACGGGCTGGAGCGCAACACGGGCGTCCAGATCGACCCCTCCGGCAACGTCTGGCTGGCCAACAACTGGCGGACCGTCCCGATCCAGACCAACCCCGGCGGCCACGAGATGGTCGTCCTGATCGGTGCCGCGGCACCCGTCCCGGCCCCGAAGCTCGGCGGTCCCGCGCAGCCCTGACGCCCGCGGGGCGAATGGAAGGGACCGCGAGCGCGCCACCCGGGTGGGCCGGGTGCCGGAGCAGCCGAAGCCGTCGGGGCGACTACCCGCCGGTACCGGTGCCCGGCCCGGCCCTCCCGGGAACACTGCGCCGGTTCGGCCGCACCACCGCGCAGAAGACCCGGGAGACGCCCATGCCGCCGTCCGCACGCCGCGCCCCCTCAGCCGCAGCACAGCCGGCCAGGCGCGCGGGCCTGCGCCGCCTCGGTGAGTGGTGCGCGCGCCACTCGGTGCTCGTCATCGTGCTGTGGATCATCGCCCTGGCCGGCGTCCAGGCCGCCAACAAGACGGTCGGCGGGACCTACTCGGACGACTTCTCGCTCCCCGGCACGCAGGCGCAGCAGGGCCGGGACCTCCTCACGGCCCACGTGCCGGCCGCCGCGGGCACGAGCTCCCAGGTGGTGCTGCACGACCCCGCCCAGCTGGCCGGGTTCCAGCCGCAGATCGCCCAGACCGTCGCCTCCCTCCAGCAACTGCCCCACGTGCTCTCGGTGCAGAGCCCGCTGCCGCCGCCCGGGCAGCCCGCCCCGCCCGGCGGGCCGCTGGCCGCCGACGGGCTGACGGGGTACATCACCGTCCGTTTCGACACCGCGCCGGCCCTGCTCGGCACCGAGTACCTGACCGGCGTGGACGCGGCCGTCCAGCCGCTGCGGCAGGCCGGGGTCCAGGTGGAGTACGGCGGGCCGCTGGGCGAGCTGGCCCGGCCGGCGCCGGACGACCGGGCGAGCGAGGTGATCGGCTTCGCGGTCGCGATCGTCGTGCTGCTGGTGGGGTTCGGCAGCGCCATCGCGGCCGGGCTGCCGCTGCTGACGGCCCTGTTCGCGGCGGTGGTCGGCCTCGGGGTGCTGGGGCTGGTCGCGGCGCTGTCCACCTTCGCGACCGTCGCCCCGACGCTGGCCACGATGATCGGGATCGGCGTCGGCATCGACTACGCGCTGTTCCTGCTCACCCGTCACCGGCAGAACCTGATGGACGGGGTGGACCCGGTCGCCTCCGCCGGGCAGGCGGTGGCGACCAGCGGCCGGGCGGTGCTGGTCTCCGGCTGCACCGTGATCATCGCGCTGTCCGGGCTCTCGGTGTCGGGCATCTCGTTCATCGCCAAGCTCGGGGCCGCCGCGGCCGTCACCGTCGTGTCGGCGGTGCTCGGCGCGCTCACCCTGCTGCCCGCCCTGATGGGGGTGCTCGGCCGCCGGATGGACCGCTTCACCGTCCGCCGCCCGATCGCCGAGGCCGGCGGCGACGGGGGCGGCGGTGGCGAGGGCGGGGCCTGGCACCGCTACGCCCGGCGGGTCGAGGCGCGCCCGTGGCAGTACCTGATCGCCGGGGTGGTGGCGCTGGCGGTGCTGTCGATCCCGCTGCTCTCCATCCAGCTCGGGCACATCGGCGACGGCGCCGACTCCCCCGACTTCACCGACCGGCGCGCCTACGACCTCATGTCCCAGGCCTTCGGCCCGGGCTCGAACGGCCCGCTCACCGCCGTCGTCGACCAGAGCGCCGTGCCCGCCGAGAGCCGGCCGACCGTCCAGAGCGCCGTGCAGCAGGCCCTCACCGGCCTGCCCGGCGCCGCCAGCACCACCCCGCTGCAGACCAGCCCGGACGGCGCCGTGCTGTTCGCCACCGTCATCCCGGCGGCCGCTCCCCAGGACCGCGCCACCACCGACCTCGTCAACCACCTCTCCGACACCGCCCTGCCGGACGCGGTGGCCGGCACCGGCGCGAAGACCTACGTCACCGGCAACACCGCGGCCCAGGTCGACTTCCTGGACATCGTGTCGAGCCGGCTGATCCTGATCATCGCCGTGGTCGTCGGCCTCGCCTTCCTGATCATCCTCGCCGTCTTCCGTGGCCTGCTCGTCGCCGTCAAGGCCGCCGTGCTCAACCTGCTCTCGATCGCAGCCTCCTACGGGGTTGTGGTCGCGGTCTTCCAGTGGGGCTGGGGCGGGCCCGCGCTCGGCGTCTCGGGCAAGGTCCCGATCGAGAGCTACGTGCCGATGATGATGTTCGCCATCGTCTTCGGTCTGAGCATGGACTACGAGATCTTCCTGCTCTCGCGCGTCCACGAGGCCTGGCTGCGCACGGGCCGCAGCCAGGACGCCGTCGCCCACGCGCTGGAGATCACCGCCCGGGTGATCACCTGCGCGGCGCTGATCATGGTGAGCGTCTTCGCGGCGTTCATCGTCAGCGACAACATCGTGATCAAGATGATGGGCCTCGGACTGGCCGTCAGCGTCCTCGTGGACGCCACGATCGTCCGGCTGCTGCTCGTCCCCGCCGTCATGACGCTGCTCGGTCCGGCGGCCTGGTGGACCCCGCGCTTCCTGGACCGGATCCTGCCGCACATCGACACCGAGGGCGAGGGCGAAAAGCCTTAAGCCGCAATGGAGTTCACCCCGGAGGCAGCCGCTTCAGCGACGCCATCCCGTGCAGGACCCGGCCCTCGGTGCGCGCCTGTTCCAGGCGCCGGGTGAACACCTCCAGCCGGACCTCGGGCTCCAGTTCCATCAACCCCGGCGGCCACGTGCCGGGCGGCACCAGGACCACGACGGCCCCGCCCCGGCCCACGGCCGCCGCCAGCCAGGTGGGCGACGCCGCGACCACCTCGTCCGGCTGCCACACCTCGCGCCCGCCCACCAGCGCCAGCCGCTCCAGCCGCCCGCCGCCGACCTCCACGGCCCCGCTCGTGGCCGGCGGCTCACCGGCGGCCAGCACGAACCCGCTCTCGACGGCGTTGGCCAGCAGATCCGCGTGCAGCCCGGGCCCGACCTCCACCACGACCTCCGCGAGCGGCGGCCCGTCCTCCACCTCCCGCACCGCCAGCGCCCACACCACCGGCGTCCGCCCCCGCCCGTACCGCGTCTCGTCAGCCACACCCCACCAACGAGCCACCGCCCCGGGCGGCACCCGCCTCACACGATCGGGCGCGGGCGGCCGGGCACGGTGGACCGTCCGGACGGGCTGCGCGGTGTGAGGGGCGCCCGGTCCGGAAATTCACTAGTCCGGTAGATTCACCCGATCGGGTGAGGTGCCGCTTCCGTGGGGGCTGGGGCGGTGCGTAGTGTCGACGACCCGGTCCGTGATCAACTGTCAGGGCCGGGTGGTATTGCGAGCCCTGGGGAGGGGATCGACGTGGAGGACACGGACTGGGCCAAGCGCGGGATCTGCCGTACGGCGGATCCGGACGAGCTTTTCGTCGACGGCGCGGCGCAGAACCGGGCGAAGGCGGTGTGCTCCGGGTGCCCGGTGCGCACCGAGTGCCTGGCGTACGCACTGGACGAGCGGATCGAGCACGGCGTCTGGGGCGGCATGACGGACCGCGAGCGGCGGGCCCTGCTGCGGCGGCGTCCGACGGTGGACTCGTGGGCCCGGCTGCTGGAGCAGGCGCGGACCGCGTACGAGCAGCAGACCGGGCGTCTGCGGGCCGAGCTGGTCCGCGCGAGCTGACCGGGCCGCGCACGTGGCGCGGCCCGGCCGGTCATGCGGTCGTATGGCCATGGCGGTCGTACGGCTATGCGGTCGTGCCGTCTTGCGGTGGTGCGGTGCTGCCCTCAGCGGGTGACCGGTGCGACGGCGATCGGCGGGATCGCGGCGAGGCAGGACGTGTCGCCGGGCTCGCCGGTGCGGATGAAGTGGGTGGAGATCGCCAGCGTGCAGCCGGTCGACTCCAGCTCCGGGACGTGGCCGGCGTTCGGCACCGAGACGAACGTGCTGTGGCGGAACCGGGCCGCCGAGCGGCGGGAGTTGGCCTCCGGGGTGTTGGTGTCGAGGTCGCCGGAGAGCACGAGGACGGGGACGTCGGGCAGGTCGAGGTCGACGTCCTGCGGCTGGGCGGTGTTCTTGCGCGGCCAGGTCAGGCAGTTGTCGCCGCCGTCGCTCTGGCCCTCGGTCCAGCCCTTGGGGCTGAAGGCGCCGAAGTCGGCCGGGTTCGCGGCGGAGAGGGCGCGCTGGTACTGCCGGCGGCGCTGCGCGAGCGGGGCGTCGTGATCCCACGCGCGGACGTAGTCGTTGCACGTGACGGCGAGGAACGAGGCCTGGTCCTCGGTACTCGTGTGCTCCATCTCGGCGCGGACCAGCGCGGCCAGCGGGCCGTCGTCGCCGTTGGCCGAAGCGTGCAGGGCTGCGGGCAGGTCGCCGAGCAGGGAGCGCTCGGCGGGATGGGAGCCGATGCCGCGGCTGGCGGGCTCGTAGAGGAGATTGGCGAGCTTGTCCTCGGTGAAGGCGATGGTGCGCGGGGTGCCGCCGAGCGTCGCGGTCACGTCGAGGGGCCGGGTGCGCAGCTTGGCGGCGACGGTGGCGAGGTCGCGGACGGCGGTGTCGGGGTCGCAGGCGCCGCTGCGCTCGCAGATCCGGCGCAGGGTCTCGGAGACGTGCCGGGCGGTCGCGCGGACCAGCGGGTCGAAGTCGACGGGGTAGGCGCCGGACAGGACCATGGACTCGACGCGGTCGGGGTGGCGGTCGGCGAGGACGGGCATCAGGTAGGTGCCGTACGACAGGCCGTACAGGACGAGCTTGGGGGCGCCGAGGCGGGCGCGGGCGGCGTCGATGTCGTCGGCGGTGGCGGCGCTGGTGTAGCCGCGGGCGCGGGGGCCGAGTTCCTCGGCGCAGCGGGCGACGGCGTCCTGCTGCTCGGCGCGCGGGGCGAAGCGGTAGTCGGCCTCGGTGACCTTGCAGGGCAGGCGGCCGGACTTGCCGGTGCCGCGCGGGTCGAGGAGGAGCAGGTCGTAGTCGTCGAGGGCGCCTTCGAGGGCGGCGGCGACGAGACCGGCCCGGTCGATCAGCGTCTCGCCGGGGCCGCCGGGGTTGACGGCGATGGTGCCCTTGGCCGGGCCGGGTCGGGTGTGGCGGACGACGGCGTAACCGAGGTCGATGGTGCCGAGGCGGGGCGTGCCGTCGACGAGGGGGCGGCGCATGGTGTCGCAGTCGACGCGGTGGTCGGGGACGGTGGGGCACCAGGCGGGCTTGCCGGGGGCGGTGGTCGCGGCGTTGGCGGTCGTGCCGAGCGGGACCGCCGTCGCCACGACGGCCAGCGCGGCGGCGGCCAGGGCCAGGCGGCGGCCCCGGGCCGCGGGGGTGTTCGTCGTGCTGGTGCTGGTGCTGGTCGTCATGGCTCTCCGGCCTTCCGTACGTCCTGCGGTCGTTGTGGGGACGACAGTGCACGGCGCCGGTCAGCCGCTCGGCAGAGCGGCGGCAAAGGCGGGTAAGAACTCGCCGCCCGGCCGGATCCCGCGGGCGGTCAGGGCGTCAGCACGATCTTGCCGGTGACGGTGCCGGACTCCGCGAGGCGCAGCGCCTCCGCGGCCCGGGTGAGCGGGAGGCGGGCGGCGATCGGGGCGGAGACCTCGCCGTTGTGCAGGGCGGTGAGCACCTGGGTGAGGTCGGTGCGCAGGCGGGCCCGGAAGCGGTCCTTGGCGAGGGCGCGGCCGGCCCAGATGTTGTAGAAGTGGGCCCGGCGTCCGTTGGGCAGGCTGTTCCAGAGCCAGGTGCGGGCGAGGATCTTCAGGACGGGCCACTGCTTGGAGCCGGTGTCGTCGCGGGTGGAGGCGCTGCCGTAGGCGACGAGGGTGCCGCCGGCAGCCAGGAGGTGCCAGGAGTCGATCACGCTGCGGCCGCCGACGTGGTCGAAGACGGCGTCGACGCCGCCCGGCGCGAGTTCCCGGACGCGGGCCGGGACGTCACCGGAGCGGTAGTCGACGGGGATGACGCCGCGTTCCCGCAGGGCGTCGTGGTGCCGGGCGGAGGCCGTGCCGATCACCGTGACGCCCGCCGCCAGGGCGAGCTGGACGAGGACGGAGCCGACCCCGCCGCTCGCGCCGTGCACGAGGACCGTCTGGCCGGCCCGCACCCGCGCCTGACGGTGCAGCATCTGCCAGGCGGTGATGCCGTTGACGACGACGGTCTCCGCCTCGTCGGCGGCGAGCCCCTCGGGGACCTCGACGGCGTCGGCCGCGTCGAGCACGACGTGGCTGGACCAGCCGCCGGTCTTCACCAGAGCAGCCACCCGCCGGCCGGCGAGGCGCGGGTCGACGTCCTCGCCGGTGGTCAGGACGCGGCCCACGAGGTCGTAGCCGGGGACGAACGGGAAGGGCGGCTGGTCGTAGTACCGCCCCCGCCGCATCTGCTGCTCGGCGAACGAGACGCCGCTCGCCTCCACCGCCACCACGACCTGTCCGCGACCGGCCTCGGGCACCCGGCCTTCCCGGATCTCCAGTCCCTCCGGCGCCACGATGCCCGGCAGAACGACCTGGATCATGCGGTCGGTCTCCATGCTGACCGCCCCCTTTCCTAGAGCTTGTTGCCTTCGTTAGAAGTTATAACCCCCGACGGAAGTGAGAGTCAAGAAGAAGAGTGAGAGCTTCTAACTCTCCGATCGGACGGGAATGTTGCAGAGAATTCTCTGCAGATGGACCTATGCAGAGAGTTCTCTGCACCCTAGAGTGATCACCATGACCGACCAGCCCCGCCGCCGGATCGACGCCACGAGCCTGCGCGGCCTCGCCCACCCCCTGCGGATGCGCCTCCTCGACGAGCTGCGCACCAACGGGCCCGCCACCTCCGCCCGCCTCGCCGAGCGGCTCGGCGAGAACACCGGCACCGTCAGCTGGCACCTGCGCCACCTCGCCGAACACGGCTTCATCGAGGAGGAGACGGACCGTGGCACCCGGCGCGAGCGCTGGTGGCGGGCCGTGCGCAGCCGCAACGTCCTCAACACCACCGACTTCGACCGCGACCCCGCCACCAAGGGCGCCCTCGACGTCTACCTGGGCGAGATGCTCCGCGAACAGTTCCGGCGCGTGGCGGACGCCATGGCCGCCGAGCTGCCGGAGGAGTGGCGCGGCGTCGGCACCGTCTCCGGCTGGTCGAACCTGCGCCTCACGCCCGCCCAGCTGCGCGCCCTCAACGCCGACCTGATGGCCGTGATCGACCGTCACACCCCCGACCCGGACGCCGAGCCCGACCCCGCGGCCCGTCCGGTGATCCTCCAGATCCAGTCCCTGCCCCGCAAGGAGTCCGACCCGTCATGAGCGACGCCGCCGTCACGACCGAACGCCCCACCACCGGGCTGCTGCGCCGCCACCAGGACTTCCGGCTGTTATGGACCGGCGAGACCGCCAACAAGTTCGGCTCCGCCGTCACCGGCCTGGCGATGCCGCTCATCGCGGTCACCACCCTGCACGCCTCCACGCTGGAGGTCGGCGTCCTGAGCGCGGCCGGCTGGCTGCCCTGGCTGCTGATCGGCCTGCCCGTCGGAGCGTGGGTCGACCGGATGCGCAGCCGCCCGATCATGCTGGTCGCCTCCGCCGTCTCGCTGGTCCTCTTCGCGACCGTCCCGCTGGCCGCCCGCGCCGGGATCCTGACGATGGCCCAGCTCATCGCCGTGGCGCTCGCCACCGGCGTGGCCACGGTGTTCTTCCAGACCGCGTACACCGCCTACCTCCCCAAGCTCCTCTCCCCCGCCGACCAGGCCGAGGGCAACGCCAAGCTGCACGGCAGCGCCTCCGCCGCGAGCATCACCGGCCTCGGCGCGGGCGGGCTGATCGCCCAGCTCACCGGGCCCGTCAACGGCGTGCTCGCCAACAGCGTCACCTTCGTGCTCTCGCTGGTGTGCACCGGACGGATCCGGCACCGCGAACCCGTCAAGGCGGCACGGGAGAGGCGCCCGCTGCGCCAGGAGATCGGCGAGGGGCTGCGTCTGGTGTCCGGGGACGTCTGGTTCCGCACGTTCACGCTGTTCGGAGCCGCCGCGAACCTGACGCTGACGGGCTACCAGTCGATCCAGGTGGTCTTCCTGGTCCGGGACGTGGGACTGCCCGAAGGCGCGGTCGGCGCGTTGGTCGCGGCCGCGTCGACCGGAGGCATCGTGGGCGCCGCGGTGGCCCGCCGGGTCGCCGCCCGGATGGGCACGGCGCGGGCGATGCTCTTCTTCGAGCTGGTGCTGCCGGCCCTCACCCTCCTCGTCCCGCTCACCACGCCCGGCGCCGGCCTGGCGCTGTTCGTCCTCGGCGGGTTCGGAGCCTCGGCCGGTGTCGTCGCCGGAAACATCATCAAGTCGACCTTCCAGCAGCAGTACTGCCCCCCGGAGCTTCTCGGACGGCTCTCCGCGAGCGCCGCGATGCTCAACTACGGCACGATCCCGGTGGGCGCGCTGCTCGGCGGCCTGCTCGGCACCTGGCTCGGCGTGCGGCCCACCATGTGGCTGCTGACCGCCGGCGTGCCGCTGTCGGCGCTGATCCTCTGGTTCTCGCCGGTGCGCAAGCACCGTGACCTGCCGACCGAACGGCCGGTGCAGCCGGCCGGGGCCGGTGCCACGGCCGCCATCCCGGCCTGAAAGGACGTGCAGCATGACGGATGCATCCTTCGCCCATCCCCGGCTGGCCGCGATCTACGACCCGCTCGACCCCGACCGCACCGATCTCGACGCCTACGTCCGGATCGCGGAGGAGTTCGGGGCCCGCCGGGTCCTCGACATCGGCTGCGGGACGGGGGTGTTCCCCCTCCTGCTCGCCGACCAGGGGGTCGAGGTCGTCGGTGTCGAGCCCGCCGGGGCGTCCCTCGACGTGGCGCGGGCGAAGCCGGGCGCCGAGCGGGTGCGCTGGATCCACGGCGACGCGACGGCATTGCCGCCCCTGCGGGTCGACCTCGTGACGATGACGGCGAACGTCGCCCAGGCCATCGCCGACCCGGAGGCCTGGCGGCAGACCCTGCGGGGCGCGTTCAAGGCGCTGCGGCCCGGCGGGCACCTGGTCTTCGAGACCCGCGACCCGGCCCGCCGCGCCTGGGAGGAGTGGAACCGCGCGTCCTCGTTCGGCACGACCGAGGTCCCGGGCGTCGGCGCCGTCGAGACGTGGGTGGAACTCCTGGGCGTGGACGGGCCGTTGGTGACGTTCCGGTGGACGTACGCGTTCGCCTCGGACGGACAGGTGCTGACCTCGGACTCCACGCTGCGCTTCCACGAGCGGCACGAGGTCGAACGGGACCTGGCCGAGCTCGGCTTCGAGCTGCAGGAGGTCCGTGACGCGCCCGACCGGCCGGGCAGGGAGCTCGTCTTCCTCGCACGGCGGCCGTGATCCCGGGCCGGGGCCGAGTCTGAGACGCGGGTCACAGTCCGCCTCGCAGTCCGCCGTGTCACAACACGGCGGGCTGTCCCGTCTCAGGGGGTAGCCACGCACGATCACCCACGATCACGGAGGAGCACCCCATGGACGCCCGACTCGACTACTTCGCCAACGCGACCGTCGGCAAGAGCTTCAAGCACATCATGGCGGCGGGCAGGAGCATCAAGGAGTCGTCGCTGCCGCCCGCCACCCAGGAGCTCGTCGCCCTGCGGATCAGCCAGATCAACGGCTGCGCGGTCTGCGTCGACATGCACACCAAGGACGCCGCCGCGGCCGGCGAGAGCGCGGTACGGCTCAACCTGGTGGCGGTGTGGCGCGAGGCCACCGTCTACACCGAGGCCGAGCGCGCCGCCCTGGCCCTCGCCGAGGCGGGCACCCGGGTCGCGGACGCGGCCGGCGGAGTGGCCGACGACGTGTGGGCCCGCGCCGCCGAGCACTACGACGGGGACCAGATCGCCGCGCTGGTGCTCCTCGTCTCGTTCATGAACATGGTCAACCGGCTCAACGTCATCACGCAGCAGCCGGCTGGGAGCTACGAGGCCGGACAGTTCCACTGACGGGACGGACCAGGCGACGAACGAGGCAACGGACGAGGGGAGACCGACATGAGCAGGGTCGACGACTTCGAGGAGCTGCGGCCGCTGCTGTTCTCGATCGCCTACCGGATCCTCGGCAGCGTGAGCGAGGCCGAGGACGCCGTGCAGGAGACGTGGCTGCGCTTCGACGCCGCCGCGGCGCAGCCCGTCTCCGCCAAGGCCTACCTGTCGGCCGCCGTCACCCGGATCTCCATCGACGTCCTGCGGTCCGCGCGGGTGCGGCGCGAGGCGTACGTCGGGCCGTGGTTCCCCGAACCGCTGCTCAGCGATCCGTACCAGGACCCGGCGCGGGCGGCCGAGTTGGCGGACTCCGTGTCGATGGCGGCGCTGCTGCTCCTGGAGCGCCTCAGTCCGCTGGAGCGGGCGGTGTTCGTGCTGCGGGAGGTGTTCGCCTTCGGGTTCGACGACATCGCGGCGGCGGTGGGGCGCTCGGAGGCGGCCTGCCGGCAGCTGGTGGTGCGGGCACGGCGGCACATGGCGGAGGGGCGCCCCCGGTTCGCGGCGGACCGCCAGGAGCGGCAGGAGCTCGCGACGCGGTTCTTCGACGCGCTGACGGACGGCGACGTGGGCGCGCTGAGCGCCCTGCTCGCCGCCGACGTCCAACTGGTCGGGGACGGCGGCGGCAAGGCGCCGCAGCTGGCCAACGCCGTCGTCGGGGCGGACAACGTGGCCCGGGTGCTGGCCGCGTTCTTCCCGCTGCTGCGGCGGATCGACGCGACGTGCGCGCCGCAGGAGGTCAACGGGCAGCCCGGCGCGGTCGTCCGCGACCGGGACGGCCGGGTGCTCCACGCGATGACGCTCGACGTGCTCGACGGGCAGGTCCAGGCCGTCCGGGTGGTGATCAACCCCGACAAGCTCGGCCACCTCGGACCGGTGGCCGACGCCTGGGCCGTCACCCGGGAGCTGCAGGCCGTCCGTCGGCAGCGGGACTGACCGGGGCGGGGGGGGGGGGGCCCCCCCCCGCGGCGGGGGCCCCCCCCCCCCGCGGCGCGGCCGGCCCGGCTGCCCGCCGACCGGAAACCCGCGCGGACGCCCGACTAGCCTGTGCAGCGAAGATCGTCCGCCGTACGAGGGGGAGCCCATGACCGCACTCACCGACCCGGCCCTCGCCCACCGGGCCATCGAGAACCTGATCGCCCGCTACGCCGAGCTCGTCGACGACGGCGACTTCGCCGGACTCGGCGACCTCCTCGCCCACGCCACCTTCACCGGCAGCGGCGAACCGGTGAGCGGGCGCGCGGCGATCGAGCGGCGGTTCCGTGACACGGTGATCCTCTACCCCGACGGCACACCGCGCACCCAGCACGTCACCACGAACACCGCCATCAACCTCGACGGCCGGACCGCCACGGCCCGCTCCTACGTCACCGTCCTCCAAGCCGCCCCGGGCCTCCCCCTCCAGACCATCGCCGCCGGCCGCTACCACGACCGCTTCGAACACACCGCAGGCCAGTGGCACTTCACCGAACGACGCGTCCGCATCACCCTCCTCGGCGACCTGACCCATCACCTCCACCAGGCGAAACGGGGAACTACGAAGCCCCCTGCCTGACCCAGCTGCCATCCGACCCCACCACATAGGTACGCCGCGGCCCCATGGCCGCGACCCTGGCCCGCAGCTCGGCCTCCACCACCGCGGGATCCGGAGCACCCGGATCCCGCACGAGGAAACCGTGCAGCCCGACGGCGTCGGCATCCACGTCGTCGGGCGCCGGCAGCCCCTCCAGGACGAACCCGCAGAGCGCGCGCAACGCGTCCTCGCCCATCTCCAGCGGGTGGAACGGCAGCGGGTACGGTCTGTCGTCCCTGTCCGGCCACGGAATGCCGGTGGCCGCTAGTTCCACCCGGTGTCGGAGCCGGAGGTGTCGTGCTCGTCTGGCGATGCGGTGGTGGCGGCGGTGTGCGGCGTGTACGTCGTTGTGATCATCTCTCGTCCTTTCTCGAATGAAGGCGCGGTCGGCCAACGCAGGCACCCTTTGGACGGAAACGGGAAAACCAATCGGGCGTCATTGTCCGCCCGCCGCTCACGCCGTGACATTCCGGCCAAGGGGAATCGAGCCTCCCTGTGCGACCGGTCTTCGGCTCCTCGCCTCGCCCGGCCTCGGTATGGAATCTACGGCCGCGGGCAAGGGGGCAACAGTGCCTTTCTGCACAGTTGAAGGCTTCGTACGGTGCCGAAGTGCACAGTGTTCCCGCCGTCCTCCGAATTACCACCGCGTGTATTCTGCGGAGTGACGTACCGAACGTTCCGGGGGGAATGGCATGAAGGTCGACAACACTCGGGTTTTGACCGGGGCTCGACAGGCCGAACGGGCGGACGACATCCTCGCGCTGTACCGCGCCGCCCGCAAGGGCGGGACGGCGCAGGTGCTCCGCCGGCTGGCCCACCGCACCGGGACGGTCGCCTTCCTGCTGAACCGGTCGGGCACCCCGGCCAGTCCGGCCGCGCCGCCGCCGGGGAGCGCCGCGCACGGGCTCTGCCTGCGCGGGGCGCGCGAGATCGCCGGCCGGAGGCTGCGGTCCGTCGCCGTCGACGAGGGCGCCCTCACCGGCCTCGTGCTGACCCTCGACGACACCGGGGAGACGCCCCTCCTCGCCGTGGTGGCGCCGCGCCCGGCCCCGCCCGGGCTGCCGGCCCTCGTCGCGGACGCCGCGTCCGTGCTCGGCCTCGCGTGGCAGGCGGAGGACGTCCGCCGCCGTCAGCGCCGGCTGCGCGCGGCCGACGACCGGGTCCGGGAGGCGGTCCTCCAGCTGCTGATGAACGGTCAGACCGCCACGGCGCGCCAGATCTCCGGCGCTCTGCAACCCGCGCTGCCCGAAGTGGTGCAGGTGTACGTCGTCGAGGGTCGGCGCGGCGCGCGCGACGAGGTGGCGCACCGGCTCGCCGCGTCGGGCGGCGGCGCGTGGGCCGTGCCGTGCCCCGTCTACAGCGACCACATGATCGTCCTCGCACCCGCGGCGCCCTCCCTCCCGGCCTGGGCCACCGCCCGGCCCGCGGCGGCGCACCCCTGCCGGATCGGGGTCAGCAACGCCGTGCCCCTGCGGGAGACCGTCACGGGCTACGCGCAGGCGTTCCACGCGCTGGCCGCCGCGCGCCACCGCCCCGACCGGGTCGCGACCTTCGCCTCCGACCAGGACCTCCCGCTCACCATCGGGACGGCCGCGGCGGTGTGGGCGGACACCTTCCTGTCGCCCCTCCGGCTCCACCGCCCCAGGCGCCTCCAGGACCCGGACGGCGCCGAGCTGTTGGCCACCGCCTCCTCCTGGCTACGGTTCTCCTCCGGCGCGGCGGCCCACCTGAGGATCCACCGCAACACCCTGGCCGCCCGCCTGGCGTCCGTCCAGGAGCTGCTCCAGCTGGACCTGGCCCGGCTCGCCAACCGGTCCGCCCTGGCGCTCGCCCTGCACGCGGCCCCGGCCGCTCCCCACGGCGCCGACGACGCCCCGGGCGACGACCGACCGGCACCCGCCCTCGACGACCTCCTCGCCCTGCCCCGCGTCGAGGCCTGGGCCGAGCAGCAGCTCCGGCCGCTCCACGGACCCGACGCCCCGACGGCCGTGGCGCAGACGCTCGCCACCTGGCTGCACCTGGACGCCCGCCTCGTGCCGACGGCCGAGGCGCTGTCCGTCTCGCCCTCGGCCGTCCGCAAACGCCTGGCCAGGGCCGAGGAGTTGCTGCAGCGCTCGCTGGTCCGCTCCCCCACGTCCGTCCACGACCTGTGGCTCGCCGAGCGGGCCCTCGAACTGGCCGAGCACTGACCCTGGTGCCGTGGCACCGGCGGGCGTCGGCAAGCACCGGGCTCACCCCCGGGCGGCTGGCTCGGAGGTCGCGTCCTCGGGCTTCCCGGACGCGGCGGTCCCGTCCTCGGCGGTCTCGGACGCGGCGGTTTCGGACGACGCGGACGGGCGCAGCCCGAGGCCCACGCCCCAGGCCGCGGCCGCCACGCCCAGCAGCGCGATCGGGCGCGCCCACTCCCCCGCCCCGGTCGGCGCGAAGGCGACCGGCAGCACCAGCAGCGACGCCGCGACGGCGGCACAGGCCGCGGCCGGGCGGACGGTCCGGCGCTGCGGGCCGAACGCGTCGAGGAGCAGCAGGTAGGCCGCGAGGAGGACGGTCACCGTGAGCGCCTGCCACACCCGCGGCTCGCACAGAGCGGCGAGCACCACCGCACCGACGGCGAGGAGGGTCGTGCGGGACGCGGCGAGGCGCGCGGGCCAGGTCGCCGGCCGGCTCGGCGGATCGTCCTGCGGCGGCGCGGCCCAGAGCGCGAGGCCGGTGGCGACGACGGCCGCCGCGGGCCCGAACCGGTCGGTCGCGCCGCCGCTGCCGGGGAGGCCGACCGCGGCGAGGGCCAGGGCGGCGCCGGTGCCCCGCAGGACGGCCCGTTCGAGCCGCGGGGCCCACCGGACGGCGCCGGGCGGGGGTGCCGCTTCCGTCGCACTCACAGGCGGTGCCGGAGTCGTCGAGGCCGTCGGGGTCGTCGGAGTCATGGAGGTCGTCGGGGTCATCAGGCCGCTCCCGTGATCGTGCGACGCAGCAGCGGCGCGAGTGCCAGGTCGAGCGTCTCGCCCGGCGTGTGGCGGGCCACCGGGATGCCGCGCCCGCGCAGCGTCGAGCGCATCGCCTCGCGTTCGGCGTGCCACAGGCGCAGGGCGAGGGCGTCGGTCTCGTCGTCCGGGCGCGCGGCCGGTTCGCCGGCCGGGACCTCGACCACGACCAGCGGGTTGCCGCGTTCGCGCACCTGGCCGAGCACGTCGAGGATCCGCTGGTCGGCGAGCGGAGTGAACGCGTACACGAGGGCGTGGCCGGGCAGGACCGGCAGCGGGATGCGGGGTACGGCGGCGCCGCGCTGGGGGCGGTCCTGACGGACCTCCAGCACGCTCTCCACCATGCGGTAGAACTGCCGGTCCCCGCTGCCCGCGTTGAGCCAGCGCAGCGTCCCGCCGACCGCGACGAGGCCGATCCGGTCGTGCCGGCGCAGGTAGGAGCGGGTCAGTCCGGTGGCGGCGCGCAGCGTCTCGTCGAGGCTGCGCAGTCCGGTGGTGGCGTCGCGGAAGTCGGCCAGGGTGTCCAGCAGGACGACCGCGTCGGCGGCGCGCTCGGCGGTGAACTGGTTGATCTGGACGGCGTCGCGGCGGGTCGTCGACGGCCAGTGGATGCGCCGCTGCCGCTCGCCCGGCACGTGCGGGCGCACGCCGATCACCTCGGTGCCGGTGCCCTCGTGCGCGGTGGTGTGCTCGCCGATCCGCTCCGGCAGCCGGACCGGGATCGGGGTGAGGCGGGCCGCGCTGGGCACCGGGAACACGTCCACCGTGCCGAGGTCGGTGCGCACGGTGCGCCGGGTCAGGCCGCCCGCGTCGTGGACGTCGACGTCGATGACGCCGAGCTGCCAGCGGCCCCAGCTGTCGGCGTGGACGACCAGGTCCACGCCGGTCGCGGTGACGCTGAGGGCGTCCAGCGTGACGCCGGGGCCGAGCGCCAGGGTGGGGTCGAGCCGGCCGGTCCGTCCGTCGTGCCGGACGGTGACGTGCACGGTGACGGGCTCGCCCTCGAAGCAGCGGCGCGGCTCGGCGGTGCTGTCCGCGGACAGCGCGGTCGGCCGGGTGCGCCCCGGGGCGGCGAGGGCGAGCAGGACGGCGGGCCCGGCCGCCAGGGCGAGCAGCCACGCGTGGCCGGTGAGCAGCGCGGCGACGGCCGCGGCGGTGGCCACGGTGAGCAGGCGCAGCGTCTGCTCACCGGCGCGCCAGTGCGGCGGGGGCGGGCTGCTCGGCAGGCCGTCGACGAGCCGGGCGCCGACCACCAGCCCGGCCCCGGCGGTGGACCGGGTGGCGGATTCCCCCGGATGCGGTGCGCGGTTCACGAAGTGGCCGCGCGGGGCAGGGTCTGCGGCGCCGGGACGGCGTCGACCAGTCGCCGCACGACGTCGTCGGCCTCGATCTGGCGCACCCACAACTCCGGTGCGAGGGTGATGCGGTGGGCGAGCGCGGGGACGGCGAGCGCCTTGACGTCCTCCGGGGTCAGGTAGTCGCGGCCCTCCAGCATCGCCCGTGCCCGGGCCAGCTGGATCAGCGCGAGGCCGCCGCGGGGCGAGGCGCCGACCTGGATCTGCTGGTCGTTGCGGGTCGCGTCGACCAGCGCGATGACGTAGTCGACCAGGTCGTCGTCGACCTCGACCCGCTCCACCGCCGCGCGCATGGCCAGCAGTTCCGACGGGCTGCTCACGGTGTCCAGCATCGCCTCCGCTGCCGCGCGGTCGAGCCGGGCGCGCAGCATCGCAGCCTCCGTGACGGTGGGGAGGTAGCCCATCCGCACGCGGAGCAGGAAGCGGTCGAGCTGCGCCTCGGGGAGCGCGTACGTGCCCTCGTACTCGATCGGGTTGGCGGTGGCGATCACCAGGAACGGGTGCGGCAGGCGGCGGGTCTCGCCGTCGACGGACACCTGGCCCTCGGCCATCGCCTCCAGCAGCGCGGCCTGGGTCTTCGGCGGGGTGCGGTTGATCTCGTCGGCGAGCAGGAGCTGGGTGAACAGCGGGCCGGGGCGGAACACCATCTCGCCGGTGTTCCGGTCGTAGAAGGGGGCGCCGGTGACGTCCGAGGGCAGCAGGTCGGGGGTGAACTGGATCCGGCGGAAGTCCAGGCCGAGGGTGGTCGCGAACGAGCGCGCCAGCAGGGTCTTGCCGAGTCCGGGCAGGTCCTCGATCAGGACGTGGCCGCCGGCCAGGGCGCCGAGCATGACCAGGCGCAGCGCCTCCGGCTTGCCGACGACGGCCCGTTCGATCTCCGCGAGCACCGCGAGGGCGCGGTCGCCGGCCTCCTTCGGGGTCAGCACCGGTATCGCCACCGCCGGTTCGGCCGGGGTGTGCGCGCCGTCGAGTGCGGCGGGGGCCTGAGGTAGGACGGACATGGCTCTCCTGCAAGACTGTTCGTGGATGGTGGGATGCGAAGGATCCGGCGCGGGGTGCGGCGCCGTCAACGTGCCTCAGGGGGACGGCTGGACCGTCACAGGGACTCCAGCCGGTCGACGAGGGCGCGCAGGACCGGGGCCGGGACGGTCGCGGCCGGGGCCGGCGCCTCGGGATCGACCCAGGGCCAGAGCCGGGGGCCGACCAGTTCGGCGGCCCGGTCGCGATCGGCCGGCAGCCGCAGGCCGTGGGCCTCCGACAGCCGTACGGCGTAGAGCCGTTGGAGGCGGGTGCGCAGCGGCCTGCAGTCGCCCTGGGGGTCGGTGGCCTGGCCGACGGTCCAGCGCCAGTCGCCGAGGCCGGGCTCGTGCGCCTCCATCAGCCGGGGCCGGCGGCGCAGGATCGTCTCCAGGGCGCCCGCGCCGGCCACGTACCGGGCGGTGACGAGGGCGGTGACGGTCAGCAGGACGGCGCCGGCCCCGGCCCCGGGCAGGCCGCCGACCAGGGCGAGGAGCGGTTCGGCGAGGACGGCGGTCACGGTCAGCTCGATCAGGCTGTGCCGGACGGAGCCGGGCGCGGCGAACCCGTCGGCCGGGTCTCCGGGTGTCCGCGTCTGCGGGATTCTCATCGGCCGTGTCCTGTCCATCCTGTCGGGCCTGCCGGGCCTGCCGCGCCGGCGGGCGTCGGCTCCGTCGGCTCCGTCGGCTCCGGCGGCTCCGGCGGCTCCGGCCGCGCGGGTGTGCCCTCGGTGAGTGCGGCTGCGAGCGCCGCGCCGATGGTGTCCAGGGCCGTCCGGGCCCGGCGCACGTGACCGTCGTCCATCGGGTGCGTCGAGTACCTGGCCTCCCGGTACAGCGCGGTGAGCGCGTGTGCCTGGCCGGGGTCGATGCTCTGGTGGGACAGCGCACGTTCCACCAGTTCCGTCGGGCTGTCGGAGTCGCGCCGGGACACGCCGGCGGCGGCGAGCGAGCCTTCCATGGCGACGAAGCAGGCGATCACGGCCGCGCGCGCATCGTCCCCGGTCAGCGCCGTGCGGGCGGACACCACTGCCTCGGCGAGGACGTCCTCCGGGGACGGCGGCGGCGCGGCGGGCAGCAGCACCGGGGCCTTCCGGCGGCGCAGGCGCCCGCGCTGACGCAGCAGCAGGACGACCACGGCCACGAGCACGACGGCCATCGCCACCCCCAGCACCGCGAACAGAAGCCCGGGCAGGAGCATGAGCGCGCCGTCGTCCGTCTCCTTCGACGGAGGCGGCGGTGTCGCAGTGGAGGTCGGCAGCAGTTGCGGCGGCAGCGGCGGCGTGAAGCCGTGGTCGCCGCCCGTGCGGCTGTTGAGGACCAGCATCAGCGCCGGCACCCCGAGGGCGGCCAGCGGCAGCAACACCATCGCCGCCTCCCGCAGGCGCTCGGTCCGCGGCGTCGGCCCGATGAGGGTCCGGACCTCCTCCCGGAAGCGCACCGCGAACCGGCCGATCAGCACCGCCCAGCCGATCCCGAGCAGGACCACGAAACCGATGGTGCGCACCGGCCCGGCCGTGGCCGTGCCGAGCAGCCCGCCGTCGGACCGCAGCGCCGCCGCGGCCGTCAGCAGGCCGACGACGACCAGCAGGACGCCCGTCAGCCTGGTGTCCCCCTGGGCCCGGTCGCTCCGCCGACGTCCCGTCAACGGCGTTTCGCCGTCCATGCGCCCCCCGATTCCCCCACAGCGCGGTCGACGACGCGCATCGTACAACGCCGCTCACCGACCGCCGCGCCGACCGGGCGCCCGTCGTCCACGACGACAACCCCCACCGTTCCGTTCCTTCCGTCCCCCGTCACCGCCCACCACCGTTCGTGTGCGGGCGCCGTCAAGATCGTGTCAAGGGCGCGGTCGCCGCACACTGCCAGAACCCGGCAGTCTTCGGCCCCCTCCCGTATCCGGATTCGATCACCCGCCGGGCCGCCGCACCGTCGTCACCCGGGTGCCGGGCCGTACTGGCGGCGGCGTGCGGCGGCACGCACCGTGGTGCGTGGGGCAACGACGGACCGGGCAGCGACGAACCGGGCAACGACCGACAGGACGGTACAGATGAACGCGAACGACTCCGTTCCCCGCGTCGTGGTCGGCGTCGACGGCTCGCAGCCGTCGCGCGCCGCGCTGCGCTGGGCGGTCCGGCACGCCGAGCTGATCGGCGGGGTCGTCGACGCGGTGGGCGCGTGGGAGCCGCCGAGCCACTTCGGCTGGTCCGCGCCCGTGGTCGACACGTCCTTCGACCGGGACCTCGCCGAGCGGCGGTTCCACGACGAGCTGGACGAGGTGCTCGGCGTGGACGTGCCGGTGCAGATCCGGCGGACGATGGTGATGGGCGACCCCTCCGACGTGCTCCTGGACGCGGCACGCGGCGCCGAACTGCTGGTCGTCGGCAGCCACGGCCACAGCGGCTTCACCCGGGCCCTGCTCGGCTCGGTGAGCACGCGCTGCGCGCAGCACGCCGCCTGCCCGGTGGTCATCATCCGCCCGCAGTAGCGCAGCCCGCAGTAGAGCACCTGCCCCGTGGTTCAGCGGCTGTTCGCATCGTCGGCGGCGAAGTCGACCCGGGTACCCGGGGTGACGGGCAGCGCCTCGATCCCGTCGTCCGCGAGGATCAGCGCGGCTGCCTCGGCCGAACACCCGACGTACGTGGACAGCAGGTCGTAGTCGCTGGTGACGACCCAGCTCCGGTCCTCCGGCCACCAGAACTCGGGCCCGGTGATCTCCTCGTACTCCGCATCGAGCCCGACCTCGGCCGCCACGAAGGGCCGCGAGGAGTCCAGCCCGGCCAGCGCCGAACACCTCACCAGCGGCTCCGGCGCGCCCCACAGCAGGGCCGCCAGGTCGTAGGCGAAGAGGACGGGCTGCTCACCCGTCACCCGGCCGAGGCAGCGCGCCAGCGCCCGGCGGGTCCCGACGTCGGGCTGCCCCGAATCCGCCAGCCACCGGACGTCGGCGTCGGGGCCGTCGGCGTCCTGCAGCAGCGGTCCGTGGCTCATCTCGGCGTGGAACGGCCGGCCCGCCGCCTCGGCCCGCTCCCGCCAGGACCGGGTGCGGCCCGACCCGTCCGAGGCGTCGAACCGGTGGAACACCCGCAGGTACGCGCCGAACCCGCCCGGCACGAGCTCGCCCACGACGTGTCCCGCGCGCTGCCCGGGCCGCTCCAGGGCAGCCTGCAGCCAGGCCAGCTCGGTCCCGTCGTAGCTCCACGTGTGCGTCTCGGTCATGCGCCCATCCTGTCCTGCCCGCCGACGCGGGCGTGCGGCGCCCCCTCGAAGCCGCCTGCCTTGCAGGGCCCGGGTGCCAGGGCGACGCTGGACGTGGCGGACAGCCACCCTCCCTGCCGCTGAGACGAGGAGCCCTGACGTGAGCTTCATCCAGATCATCGAGTACAAGACGACCCGCATCGACGAGTTCAACGCCCTGCTCGACAGCTGGGTCGAGAAGAACGCGGGCAACCGCATAGCGACCCGGTCCCTGCAGACCCGTGACCGCGACCAGGGGAACGTCTACCTGAACATCGTCGAGTTCCCCTCGTACGAACAGGCGATGGAGAACTCCGACCGCCCGGAGACGACGGAGTTCGCCGCCCGTCTCGCGACGCTGTGCGACGGACCGCCGGTGTTCCGCAACCTGGACGTGCTGAACGAATGGACCTTCCAGGACTGAGACCCTCCGTGGACGCGTTCCGCTCTCGGAGACCGGCGCCCGAGCTGCGGCGAACGGGTGGTCCGGGGTGCTGATCCGGCGGGCGTCGGCGTTGCACGCGGGGCGGGGGCGCCGATCGGGCGGTACACCTGGGGCCGCCACGGCGCCGGGCGCGGCCGTTTCCGGTGCGCCCGCCGGGGCACCCGAGAGGACCGGACGGAGCCCGGCCGACGTCAGGGAGGCGGTCCGTGGGAGTGAACGGTGCCCGACCGCCCCGGCGTCCCACGCCGCTCGGCAGCCGCCGGCCCCGGGTGGCGCCGCCCCGGGCGCTGCCGTCGGCCTCCGGGGACGGCGTCCCGCCCGGGCTGCGGACCGCCGCCGGGTACGCGTGGCGGCTGGTCCTGCTGGGCGTCACGGCCTACCTCGTCGTGACCGTCCTCGCCCAGCTCGAAGTGCCCGTGGTCGCGGTGTTCGTGGCGCTGGTCATCACGTCCGTCCTGCGGCCGCTCGTCGACCTCATCGCCCGGGTGCTCCCGCGCTCCCTGGCCGTGCTGCTCGCCTTCGTGTGCGCCGCCGTGGTCATGGGCGGGGTCCTGGCGCTCGTCGGCACGACCGTCGCCGACGAGTGGAGCCGGCTCGGCGCCGAGCTGCGCGGCGGCCTCGGCCGGATCGACCACTGGCTGACCGGCGCGCCCTTCCACCTCCGGCCCGGCACCGTCACCGACCTCCGCGCGAAGATCGGCGAGTGGATCACCGCCCACCGCTCGGCGCTCGTCAACACCGCGCTCAGCGGCGCGAGCCGGGCCGTCGAGTTCGTCACCGGGCTCGCGCTCGCGGTGTTCTGCTCGGTGTTCTTCCTGCACTCCGGCCACCGGATGTGGTCCTGGGCGCAGCACCAACTCCCCGGCCGGGCGCAGCCGGTGTGGGCGCGGGCCGGGCGCTCGGCCTGGCGCACCTTCGCCGGGTACACCCGCGGAGTGCTGATCGTGGCGGCCGTCAACGCCGTTCTGGTGGGCATCGCACTCGCCGTCCTGCGGGTGCCGCTGGTGCTGCCGCTGATGGTCCTGGAGTTCGTCGCGGCGCTCGTGCCGCTGATCGGCTCACCGATCGCGCTGGCCGTCGCCGCGCTGGTGGCCCTGGCGGCGCGCGGTCCGGTGGTCGCGCTGCTGGTGCTCGCGCTGATCGTCGTCATCGGTCAGATCGAGGGCCACCTGCTGCACCCGCTCGTGATGAGCTGGTCGGTGCGGATCCACCCGGTGGCGGTGGCGCTGTCGGTGATCGGCGGCGCCGTCCTGGCGGGTGTGCTGGGCGCGGTGGTCGCGGTGCCGGTGGTGTCGGTCGCGTGGGCCGTGGTGGGCGAGCTCCGGGACCGGTCAGCGGCCGGGCCGTCGCGAGCCGGTGCGCCACCGCCACGCGATGAGCCGCGCCGCCGACAGGACGAACGTCGGCACCCACACCAGGGAGAAGGCGGCCAGGACGTCGGGTGAGTTCGCGTCCGCGCTCACCAGGGCCAGGCCCGCCGACAGCGCCAGCAGCACCGACAGGACGGAGGCCGGCACGCGCACGACCGCCCGCAGCGCGCGGACGAGCAGCCAGCCCGGCCCGCGCCGCATCGTGCGCAGGGCGCGGTCGAGGCGGCCGTCCGCCCGCAGCTCCTTCTCGATCTCCGCCAGGATCCGCAGCTCCCGGTGGGAGAGCCCCTGCCCGTCCATCGCCGCCACCTCCGAGCACGTGCCCCCACCACACCGTTGCCCGCTCGCGAGGCTCCCTAACACCGATCGGCCGGGACGGCACGTGCCAGGTCGGGACGCACGTCCGGGACGCCCCGCACCGGGTATCGGTCGAGTGCCGATCCGACCGCCACGACGAGCGGCACCGACGGTACGACTACGACCGCCACGGCGGCCCGATTCCCGGATTGCGGCGGCGGCTGACCACAACTCACCCGGGCCGTCGGTCCGTTCACCCACGGCCGGGCCGGGCCGAGGTCGCCGGTGCCCGGCGCGCGCCCCCGGACGCAATGGTGGTGCGCCCCCTGGGCGTGTCCGGCCACGACCACCCCAGGGGGCGCGCGTCGGCAGCCTCAGGTGTGGGCCTCGATGAAGCCGGTCAGGTTCTGCACGTACTCGGCGGGATGGGTGACGTGCGGGATGTGTCCGGCCCCGACCAGCTGCCGCACCTGCGCCTGGGGCAGCGCCTCGGCGAGCCGGGCGATGATGACCGGGAACCAGGGCGGGCTCACCGTGCCCATGGTCAGCAGGGCCGGGCCCCGGTAGCCGGACAGCCCGCCGAGGTCGAGGGACGACCACCCGGGGTCGTCCTGCTCGTCGAGGAAGGTCGGGGCGTTCGTCAGGAAGGTCTCCCGGACGACCTCCGGGAACCCGTCCCACGCCCCCGGGCCGATGGCGACCTCCTCCACGAACTGGTGGGCGCCCTCGAAGGTCTCACCGGCGCGCAGGTGTGCGAGAACGGAGTCGACCTTCGCCTGCATGTCCCGCATCCGCGAGTCCTGCGAAACCGGCCCACGTCCCGCGTCCGGCGTCACGATCCCCATCAGCGGCGGCTCGTGGGCGACGAGGCTCCGGAACAGCCCGGGGCGCCGCGCGGCCAGGCCCAGCGCCGTCGACGCCCCGAAGGAGTTCCCCGCGACGTGGGCCGGCGCGAGGCCGAGCTCCTCGACCAGCGCCGCGAGGTCGTCCTCGTCCTCCGTCCGGGAGCCCTGCCCCGGCGGCCGCTCGCTCCGGCTGTGCCCCCGCCGGTCGTAGACCAGCACCCGGTACCGCTCGGCGAGGGCCGGCAGGACGGGCACCCAGTTGAAGTGGTCGCCCCAGGAGCCGTGGACCAGGACGAGCGGGTCGCCGTCCCCCGCCAGCTCGTAGTAGAGATCGACGCCGTTGACCCTGGCCCTTGGCATGCGACGGCTCCTCACCTGCTCGCCCGCTCGTCCGCGCACTTGCTCGCCCGCTCACGTGCTCGCCTGCCGGCCTACCGGCCTGCGGAACGACGGTTTCCCGTCCATTCAGACATCGCGACGCGCGGGCGGCAATACGGAGGACGGCCCGGCCGGCTCCGCGCCCTACGGCAGGTAGTACATCGGGTTCGGCAGCTTGAAGCCCTTGTCCGCGTGCCCGCCGGACAGGTCGCTCTGCTGGTCCCCGAAGTTGCCGACGATCTCGTAGCCCAGGTCCTCGATGTGGGCGCGGGTGCCGGACTTGTACTCGATCACCGAGCACTTCGCCCCGCAGGCCAGGTACGGCGCGGGCGAGGCCGTGTTCTTCAGGAACAGGTGCGCCTCGTCCGCCACCGGGTACCCGACGGCCGCGAGGTTGGCGGCGGTGGCGGCGCGCTGGGCCTCCGGGCGGCCGGTGATGTAGAAGACCGTGTAGCCCTGCTGCTGGGCCCACGTCGCCAGGTCGTTCATGCCGAACACGGCCGGCATGGTCTTCGTGGCGATGTACTGGGCGTTGCTCGCCGGGTTGTAGACGAAGGTCGTTTCGAGCTCGTAGTTGTACGTCGACAGCGTGGTGTCGTCGACGTCGAGCACGATGGCCTTCCTGCCGTCGCGGTCGTGCTTGATCTGCTGCGCCAGGTACTTCCGGGCCTTGGTCTCGACGCCCTTGACCTGGGCGGCGTAGTTGCTGTCCGGAGAGGGCCAGTGCTCCCCGTTGGCGTCGACGGTGTCCCCGTAGTACGCCTTGATCCTGGCCACCTCGTCCGTCATGTTGGTGATCTGACGGTCCGTCCGGGGCGCGGCGGCATCGGCCGCGGCCAGCCCGCCGCCGGCCACCACCGCGCCGACGACGACGCCGACGGCGAGGGTGGGAACCTTCCGCGCACGGGACGTCAGGGTGCTCTCGGGCATGAGGGTCTGCTCCTTCTCCCGCAGGCCGGGAGGGCGCGACTCGCCCGTCGAACCGGCGTGGGGTCTGCGTGATCCCACGAACCGTAGGGGCGACCAACCCCACAGGTCAAGGAGTGTCTACGCGCATGGTCTACGCGCGATGCGACCGAGCCGCGCTCGCCCTGCGCCGAGACGCCGCCACGACGCCGTCAGGGCAGGTGCCGCAGCCAGGAGTCGAGAGCTGCGTAGTCCCCGTCGGTCAGCCCGCGACGGGCGTCGACGCGGTGCAGGAGAGCGTGTCCGCCGTGGTGGGCGGCGACCCACACCCGATCGGTCTCCGTGACCTCGTCATCGACCCAGGCGAACGGGCGTCCGGCCGCCCAGTCGACGACGGCGCGGGTCTTCCAGTGCAGGCCGTCCCGCTCGTCCTGGTCGTCGAGGTCGGAGGGCTCCGGCCACGGCACCACCGGCAGCTGCGGCAGACCGAGCAGCGGGGCCAGGCACTCGTTCGCGTCGGCCATCCAGGTCGTGGCCCACACGACGTCGCACGGCAGCGCGGCCAGCCAGCGGCCGTGCTCGGGGTTGATCCTGCTCAGGAGCGGATTCGCGTCGGCCCCCGGCCCGAGGCCCGTCGCGTAGGTCGGATACTCCTGCGGAGCCGCGCCGAACGGGATGAGCGGGCCGTCGACGTCGAGGAACAGCAGCGGACGCTGCGCGGTGTCGGTCACGTCGGCACGATAGTGCGGGCCGCCCACCGTCCTACGCCGGCCGTCGTTCGTCACCGCCGGGCCGACGGGCGGACTGCCGCCGTACCCCGAGGTGTCCCGCGGTGCCCCGGCATTCCGTAGGCTGATCGTCGCCGATGAGCAGGTGAGCAACCAGGAGCTGCGGGGGGAATGCCATGACGGCGGAGCGTCGGCGTAGGGCGGCGGTGGTCGGGTACTGGCGGGCGGTGGAGCTCTTCAGCCCGCAGAAGGTACCGGCCGCGTCCCTTCGCGAGCGGGTGTACGAGGTCTCACCGGATCGGCCGCTGCCCTGGCAGGACGGCCATCCGCTGCGCCGGTTGCCGCTCGAACCGGGCTTCACCTGGCAGCACGTCGTCTACGGCGGGGTCTTCCCGTTGAGCGCGGTGCGGGACGCCCTCCTGGAGGTCTTCGGGGAGGACGACGAGGACCACGACGGGCGCATGGCCGGCGAGAGCGCGCTGTTCGCCCTGACCGTCAACGACGAGGGCCGGCTGCTCCTCGACTCCCCGATCTTCTCCACCTGCGCCTGGGCGACCGGACGCGCCCGCCGCCCGGGGCCCGGCCGGCCGGGCTGGCTGGACGGTTTCGACGGGGAGGCCCAGTCCTGGCACGCACGGGCCGGTGAACTCGGCGAGGACCCGGTACCGGTGCTCGCCGCGGACGGCGCTCCGGCCGCGGAGGCGCTCACCGCAGCGCGGGCCCTCCTCGCAGAGGGAACCGATGGACCGGACGACGGCGCGGACGGGTCGGAGAGCCCGGTCGGCACCCGTCACATCACGGCGGCGGACCTGCTCGGCTTCGCCTCCGACCTCGCCGACGACTGGTCCGTGGCGAAGGACCTGGCGCCGTTCGCCGTCCGGGTCAGGAGCGTGCAGGTCCGGTCCGACCGCGCCGACGACGTGGACCAGCAGGACTTCCTCAACAGCTTCATCGCCGCCGACCTCGACCGCGTCACCCGCGACCTGGCGCTGAACGATCCCGGCCAGGCTCTCGGGACCTACCTCGCACCCGCCGCGGCCTTCCGCCCGGAGCACCGGATCGACCTCCGCCACCAGCCGGAGCAGGCGCTCGTCCGGGTGAGTCCCGCCGCGGCCCCGCCCGGCCGGTGGCCGGCCAGTACGAAGTACCCGCTGGCGCTCAGCCAGCAGTTCGCCGTCAACCTCGTCGGGGGCGAACTCACCGACTCCGCCGGGGTCTTCGCCGTGAACGGCCCACCCGGCACCGGCAAGACGACGATGCTGCGCGACATCGTCGCCCACCTCGTCGTGGAGCGCGCGACGCGGCTGGCGCGGCTCCGGCTGCCGTCGGCCGCCTTCAGCGACACGACGCACCAGTGGAAGTCCGGGGAGTACTCCCGCACCGTCAGGGAGCTGCGGGCGGAGCTCACGGGATTCGAGATGGTCGTCGCCTCCGCCAACAACGGCGCCGTCGAGAACATCTCCACCGAGATCCCCTCGCTGGGGGCCGTCCACGAGGACTGGCACGCCCAGGCCGACTACTTCGCCGAGCAGGCCACCCGCCTGCTCAAGGGCGAGCCCGCCTGGGGTGCCATCGCGGCGAGGCTGGGCAGCAAGAGGAACCGCGGCGAGTTCGTCTCCCGCTTCTGGTGGGGCCAGGAGAAGGCGTCCGACACCCGACCCGACAACGGCAACAGCACTGGCACCGGCACCGGCACCGGACCCGATGGTGGCCCGCGGGCCGCCGCCCGCCCGTCCGCCGGCCGGACCGCACGGCGTGACGGCTGGATCGACACCGGGCGCGGCCTGCAGCACCTGTTGGCCGAGTACGCCGCCTCCCCCCAGAGCGGCGTGTGGCGCGCGGCCGTCGACCGGTTCCGCAGCGCGCTGGCCACCGTCGAACGGCTCGGCGCCGAGCGTGCGGAGGCCGCCGAGGCCCTGTCCGGCCTGCCCGCCGCGCGGGCCGCGGCCGAGGCCGCCGCCCGCGCCGTCCGGACCACGGCCGAGGACCTGCGACACCGTCAGGAGGACCTTGCCGGAGCCGCCCGGGCGGCAGCCGAGGCACAGCGGCGCCTGGAGGACTGCGAGCGCGAGCGGCAGGCCCACTTCGAGCGGCGCCCCGGGTTCACCGTCAGCCTCTTCACCGCCGGCCGGGCGGCTCGCGACTGGCACGCGGGCGACGCGCCGCTGGCCGAGCGCGAGCAGGCCGCCCGGCTCGCCGCCGACGGGGCCAGGGATGCCGAACAGCGGGCAGGATCGGCCGCACACCTGGCCGAGACCGCGCTGCACCACCACCGCGTGGAGCATGCCGACGCCGTCGAGCGGGCCGAGCGGCTGGAGTCCACTCTCGCGACGGCCCGCGCGCGCTGGGGCGACCGTGTGCCCTCCCCCGAGCTGTTGGCCGAGTCCGAGCGCCGCGAGCTCTCGTCCCCGTGGGCCGACGAGGAGATCACGGCCGCGAGGACCGAGGTGTTCTTCGCGGCGATGGAGGTCCACAAGGCCTTCCTCCGGTGCACCGCGAAGACGATGCGCGCCAACCTCAGGGCCGCCATGGACGTGGTCTCCGGGGCCGCTCCGAAGACCGTGCCCGAGGAGGCCCGCCGCGCCGCGTGGCAGAGCCTCTTCCTGGTCGTCCCCCTGGTGTCGACCACGTTCGCCTCGCTCGACCGGGTCTTCTCCGGCCTCGGCCGCGAGTCCCTCGGCTGGCTCTTCATCGACGAGGCGGGGCAGGCCACCCCGCAGATGGCGGTCGGAGGACTCTGGCGGGCGCGGCGGAGCGTGGTCGTGGGCGACCCGCTCCAGTTGGAGCCCGTCGTCGTCCTGCCCTGGACGGCCCAGCAGGCGCTGCGCCGCGACTTCGGCGTGGACGAGGAGTGGGCGCCGAGCCGCACGTCCGTCCAGCGGGTCGCCGACCGCGCCAACCGGTACGGCACGACGCTGCCCGCCGAACTCCCGGACGGCTCCACCGAGGTGTGGGTCGGCGCGCCGCTCCGCGTCCACCGCCGTTGCGACGACCCGATGTTCGCGGTCAGCAATGCCATCGCCTACGACGGCCTGATGGTCCACGGCACCCCTGATCGCGGGGCGTTCCCGTACGCGGGCAGCTCGTGGGTCGACGTCGCCTCCCCGCAGGCCGAGGGCCACTGGATCCCGGAGGAGGGGCGGGCCCTGCGGCAGATCGTCGAGAAGCTCCTCGACCGCGGGGTCTCCGCCGACGACATCTTCGTCATCAGCCCGTTCCGCGACGTCGTCGCCGGCGCGCAGCGCGTCACCCGCGGCCTGCTGGACCGTACGCGCGTCGGCACCGTCCACACGACGCAGGGCAAGGAGTCGGACGTCGTCATCCTGGTGCTCGGCACCGATCCGCGGCACCCCGGGGCACGCGGCTGGGCCGCCTCCCGGCCCAATCTCCTCAACGTCGCGGTCAGCCGCGCGCGCCGCCGTCTGTTCGTCATCGGCAACCGGGACGCCTGGCGCGACCAGCGCTTCTTCAACACTCTGGCCGACGCCCTGCCCACCCATGTGTGGCACCCGCCGCGGTGACCTCCGCAGGAAGCCTCCGTACACGAGCGGGCGCGCCCCGGTCCCGACCCCCGTGCGGGGCCGGGGTGCACCCGGCCGTCTACCCCGCGTGAACCGCAGTGTTCTGGCAGGCGTGCAGGAGCCACCGTCCGTCGGCGCCGCGTGTCATGACATAGAGCGGGCTGCCCTCGGAATCGCCGTCGGAATCGCCGTCGGCCGACCGGTACACCTGGCGCACCTTGACGGCGGCGACGTCCGGGCGCAGGAACCGCACGTGCGCCACCTCGTACGTCACCTGCCCGTCCCAGTCGTCGGCGGGCAGCACCGCGCGGGTGAACCCGGCGATCGCCTCGCGCCCGAGCAGGACCCTGCCGTGCGCGGTGGTCCACAGGGCGTCGGGGTGGAAGAGGGCCAGGAAGCCGTCCACGTCCTTGGCCCGCTGGGTGCGCTCGACGGTGGCGACGACGTCGGCGATGGCTTTGACATCGGGGTTCTCGGTACTCGTTTCGTGACTCATGCGCACCACCCTCGCCCTTCAAGTGGGCTTGAGGTCAAGGGAAACCTGCCTGCGGACGGCGGATCGACGGGAGTACGGTTCCGCGCATGGGTCCTCACCAGTCGCTCCCCCGCGACCTGTCCGCCGTCGCGTCGACCATCGCCGTGCCCGTGAGCGTGCGGGACCTCCGCCCGGAGGACCTGCCCGCGTGCACGTGGTCCGGATCGGCCCTCCATCTCCGCAGCGTGGAACGGGAGTTGCTGCGCGCGGCGGCGGGCGAAGTCGACTACCTGGCCGTCTGCACGCCCGTGGACATCCCGGTGGCCATCGGCGGCGTCGACTACCGGGCCGCTGCGGGCGCCGGCACGATCTGGCAGCTCGCGGTGCTCCCCGCCCTCCAGTCCCGCGGCCTGGGCACGCTCCTGATCCGCGCCGCCGAACAGCGCATCAGGGACCGCGGCCTCCGCCGGGCCGAACTCGGCGTCGAGGAGGACAATCCCCGGGCCCGCGCCCTGTACGAGCGCCTGGGCTACGTCGCCTACGGGCGCGAGACCGACGCCTGGGACGAGGAAGCGCCCGACGGATCGGTCCGCCGCCACGAGACGATGTGCGTCCTGATGCGCCGGGAGCTGTGACGCCCCCCTGGCTTTCCCATGGACCACTGCGCCAGGGCGTGCGGAACCACAGATCCGCTACGAACGTCGACGAGCCCCGGCGACGGCGGCGAGGTGCGCTGGATAGCGCGTCACACCACGCCGGGCAGGGGTCCGACCAGCCCGCGGGACTGGAGCACCGGGCGGACGCCCTCACCGAACCAGTAGGCCTCCTCCAGGTGTGGGTACCCGGAGAGGACGAAGTGGTCGACGCCGAGGGCGTGGTACTCCTCGATCCGGTCGGCGACCTGTTCGTGGCTGCCGACGAGAGCGGTGCCCGCGCCGCCCCGGACCAGGCCGACGCCGGCCCACAGGTTCGGGTGGATCTCCAACTCGGCACGGGAGCCCCGGTGGAGGGCCAGCATCCGCTGCTGGCCCACCGACTCGCTGCGGCCCAGCAGGTGTTGGGCCCGCGCGACCTCGGCGTCGCCGATGCCGTCCAGGAGCCGCTCGGCCTCCTGCCAGGCGTGGCGGGAGGAGTCGCGCGAGATGGTGTGCAGGCGGATGCCGAAGCGGATCTCCCGGCCCTCGGCCTGCGCGAGTCCGCGGATCCAGTCGATCTTCTCCTTGACCTGCGCGGGCGGCTCGCCCCACGTCAGGTAGACGTCGGCGTGCCTGGCGGCGACCGGCCCCGCGGCGGGCGAGGAGCCGCCGAAGAAGACCGGGACGGCCGGCGTCGGCGGCACGGGCACGTGGGCACCGGCCACCCGGTAGTGGGTGCCCGCGAAGTCGAACGGCGTCCCGCTCCAGGCGCCGCGCACCACGGTGAGGAACTCGTCGGTCCTGGCGTAGCGGCCGTCGTGGTCGAGGTGGTCGCCGAAGCGGGCCTGCTCGTCGGCGTCCCCGCCGGTGACGACGTTGAGCAGCAGCCGGCCGCGGGTGGCCCGCTGGTAGGTGGCGGCCATCTGGGCGGCGAGGGTGGGCGAGATCAAGCCGGGGCGGAAGGCGACGAGGAACTTCAGGCGCTCGGTCTCGTGGGCGAGGAAGGCCGTGGTGAGCCAGGCGTCCTCGCACCAGGTGCCGGTCGGGGTGAGCACCGCCTCGAAGCCCAGCCGGTCGGCGGCCTTGGCGATCTGCGCGAGGTACTCGACGTCCGGCCGGCGCACGGCGGCGGCCGCCCGGCCGGGGACGGCGTTCGCCGCGGCACCGTCGAGGTTGCTGGCGTAGGCGTGGCGGTCGACCAGGCCGCGGCCGTCGCCGCCGGTCGGCAGGAACCAGTGGAGGTGAACGTTCACGGTGGATGCTCCGGAGTGGTTCGGGGGGGCGCAGCGGGATGGTGTCGTCGTCCGGCGCACGGCAGGAGCGCGCCTCGACTGTGCACGGACGCAGAAGGCCGACTACAGGCGACGGCTGCCGATGGGCTCGGCCGGATCGGGCCGTGGAGGCAGGCGGGCGGGGCGCTCTCAGCAGGCGAGACAGGCAGCGGAACAGACCCGGAGGAGGTCGATGTGACCGCGGGTCGTCAGGGCGACGGAGCGCTGCTGCATGCCGTGGAAGCTAGCCGGACTGCGCCGGCGGCGTCAACGGGTGCCCGGAGGGCGGCCCGGGGAGCTTTCATACCGCCGCAACACCTCGGCAACGATCATGGCGGATATTGATCAGGTCAATCGTTCGACCGACGCGGTGAGGCCCGCGACCGGCCCGACCGGGCCGGGACCGCCGTCTCGGCACCGCTCACCGACGGTCGCCTCCTTCACCGCCACCGCCTTTCTGGAGCCACCATGCGCCCGCGCCGGGTCCTCGTCGCCGCCCTCGCTGCCCTCGCCTCCCTCGTGCCCCTCACCGCGTGCAGCAGCAGCGCGTCGTCCGGCGTCAAGTCCGCCGACAACCCGTACCAGCTCACCGAGCCGGGGACGCTCCACGTCGGCACGCTCTCGGACGCGCCGCCGAACGTCTACCTCAAGGACGGCAAGTTCACCGGCTTCGACAACGACCTCTTCGCCGCCGTCGCCGCCAAGGCCGGCCTGAAGGTCCAGTTCGCCTCGACCGACTTCTCGGCCCTGCTGTCCCAGGTCGCCAACCACAAGTTCGACGTGGGCAGTTCGTCCATCACCGTCACCGAGGCGCGCAAGAAGACGGTGGCCTTCACGAACGGCTACGACTTCGGCTACTTCGGGCTCGACGTGCCCGCGGGTTCGTCCGTCACGAGCTTCGACCAGCTGACGGGCAAGCGGGTCGTCGTCGTGCAGGGGACCGTCCAGGACGACTACGCCACCAAGCGCAACCTCAACCCGGTGCGCGTCCCCGACTACAACAGCGCGCTCAACCAGCTGAAGACCGGCACCGCCGAGGCCTGGATCTCCCCCGCCGAGATCGGCGAGAAGAGCGCCAACGACAGCGGCGGCAAGGTGCTGCTCGTCCAGAAGCAGCTCAGCCCCTCGCCGACCGCCTTCGCCGTCGCGCCGGACCGGCCGCAGCTGCTCGCCGCCCTGAACAAGGGCCTCGACGAGGTCATCGCGGACGGCACCTGGAACCGCCTCCAGGACCAGTACTACCCGGGCCGCGCCGTGCCGGACGGTTTCCACCCCGGCAGCGGGACGGCGTCCGGTGGCGCGACGGCGGGCCAGTCGACGCCGGCCGCCCCCACCGCGTCCGCGACGCCCTGACCCCCAGCCGATCCGGCCCTACTCACCAATCAGGAGATCGACGTGGACCAGCTGGGCACGCTGGCGGAGACGTTCTTCAACTGGGGATCGATGCGCGAGGCGATCTCCGACCTGCTCACCACCGGCGTCCCCAACACGCTGATCCTCGCGGCGACTTCGGCCGTCATCGGCACCGTCCTCGGCCTGCTGCTGGCCGTGGCCGGGATCTCCCGGACCCGCTGGCTTCGGTGGCCGGCCCGCGCCTACACCGACGTGTTCCGCGGCCTCCCCGCCGCGGTCACCATCCTGCTGATCGGCGTGGGGCTGGCCCCGCAGGGACTACGCATCTGGGGCCCCGACCCGTACCCGCTGGGGATCCTCGCGCTCTCGCTGATCGCCGCCGCCTACTTCGGCGAGATCTTCCGCTCGGGCATCCAGAGCGTGGAGGCGGGCCAGTTGGAGGCCGCCCGCGCGCTCGGCTTCCGGTACAGCGCCGCGATGCGGCTGATCATCGTCCCGCTCGGGATCAGGCGCGTCCTGCCCGCCTGGGTCAACCAGCTCATCGCGCTCATCAAGGACTCCAGCCTGATCTACTTCCTCGGGCTCACCGCCGGGCAGCGGGACCTGTTCCGGATCGGCCAGGACGCCGCCGCCACCACGGGCAACGAGTCCGCGCTCGTCCTCGCCGGGCTGTTCTACCTCCTGCTCACCGTGCCGCTGACGCACCTGGTCAACGTGATCGACCGCCGTCTGCGGAACGGTCGCCGGGTCACCGAACCGGCACCCGCCGAGACACCCACCGAGGCACCCACCAAGGCACCTGCCGAGGCACCTGCCCGGGAAGCACGTCGGGAGCCACTGTCGACCACCGCGCCCGAGGGAGCGACCCGTGCCTGACGAGCGACCCACCCCCGCGTTCTCCCCGGTCAGCCTGGCCACCCGCGACCTCCACCTGTCCCTCGGCGGCAACCCCGTCCTGCGCGGCGTCGACCTGGACGTCCCCCGGGGGAACACCCTCTGCGTGATCGGGCCGTCCGGCTCCGGCAAGTCGACGCTGCTGCGCGCCGTCAACCGCCTGGTCGAGCCCGACCGCGGCGACGTCCTGCTGGACGGCGAGAGCGTGCTGCGGCGCGACCCCGACCGGCTGCGCCGCCAAGTCGGCATGGTGTTCCAGCAGTTCAACCTCTTCCCGCACATGAGCGTCCTGCGCAACCTGACCCTCCCCCTGCGCAAGCTCAAGGGCCTCTCCCGCGACGCCGCCACCGAGGCCGCCCTCCGCCAGCTCGACCTGGTCGGGCTGCGCCACAAGGCGGACGCCCGCCCGGGCCGGCTCTCCGGCGGGCAGCAGCAGCGGGTCGCCATCGCCCGCGCCCTGGTGATGGACCCCCAGGTCATGCTCTTCGACGAGGCCACCTCCGCGCTGGATCCGGAACTGGTCAAGGGCGTCCTCTCGTTGATGGCGGACCTCGGCCGCGCGGGCATGACGATGGTGGTCGTCACGCACGAGATGGGCTTCGCCCGCGAGGCCGCCGACGGCGTCGCCTTCATGGACGGCGGCGTCGTGGTCGAGTCCGGCCCGCCCGAGGCGGTCTTCGGCGCGCCGCAGAGCCCGCGGCTGCGGACGTTCCTCTCGGACGTACTGTGACGTAACATCGTTGGCCTGCAATGGAGTTGTGTCACCCCGCCGACGTTCACCGGAGGACACGCCATGCGCCGCGCCGCCACCGCCCTCACCGCCGCCGTGTCCGTGCTCCTGCTCGCGGCACCCGGGGTCGCCCCGTCGGCCCACGCCGGCCCGGCGACCCCGGTCGTCCTCGTCCACGGGCGCAACGCGGACCCGGGCGTGTGGCGGGCCACGATCGCCGGTCTGGAGGCGAAGGGCTTCCCGGCCGACCGGATCTTCGCCTGGTCGTACGACACCTCCCGGTCCACGAACGAGGTCCTGGCCGGCCGGCTCTCCGCCTACGTCGACCAGGTGCTCCAGAAGACCGGCGCGGCCAGGGTCGACATCGTCGCGCACAGTCTGGGCAGCCTGCCGAGCCGCTGGTACGTCGAGTTCGGCGACGGCGCACGCACGGTCGCGAACTGGATCTCCCTGGCCGGCCCCAACCACGGCACCGGCCTCGCCTGGCTCTGCGCCGCGTGGGACCAGGGCTGCCGCGACATGACGCCCGGCTCGTACGTCGTCACCAACCTGAACCGGGACGACGAGACGCCCGGCCCCGTCCACTACTGGACCTTCTGGTCCCCCTGCGACGAGCAGATCCTCCCCAACGCGAGCACCCCGCTGAACGGCGCCGCCAACACCGAGACGTCATGCCTCAAGCACAACGACTTCCTCACCGACCCCGCCGTGATCGACGCCGTCGCCGGGATCCTGGCCGCCGGGTAGGCCCCTCCGTCCAGGCCGGGCTCACGGCAGCCAGTGCACCGGGGAGACCTCGCGGATGTGGACGAGGACGTCGAAGGCCCCGGCCAGGGAGGCGACGGCCAGGTGTTCGGCGGCGTCGCGCTCCGGGGTGTAGACACCGCTGACGACGCGGGCCTTCGCCGGTCCGTCCCACTGCGCGCGCACGTCCTCGTCACGCAGGTCCAGCCAGCGCGCGGGCAGGCCCGTCTCACCGAGCCTCGCGTCGACGAAGTCCGCGGCCGGGCCCGGCACGACGGCGACGCCGAGGTCCCCGTGGTGGAAGCCGATCGCCACGGAGACGTACCGCCGGCCGTAGCGCTCGCGCAGCAGGCTGCCGACGCCGGCCTGCGAGCCGCGCTCGGCCGCCAGGCCCACCACGGCCTCGCCCGCCGAGGTGTGCGCGATGCCGTCCCAGTAGACGGTGCGCGCACCGGTCCGGCCCTGGGCCTCGGCGACGGCCTCGGCCCACACCTCGGCCTCGCCCGCGTAGTTGCCGCGCCCGGCGACGCTGCGCTCGTGGTACTCCACGATCAGCCGCATCCTCGCGGCCGCGTCGTCGGCGCCGGGGGTGGACTCGACCAACTCGAGTGCGTCGCGGGCGTGTTCGACGAACGGCCGTCCGGGGTGGACGCCGCGCGCCCGCTGCACGTGCTCGTCGATCTCGTGGACGGTGCGGATGGGATCCAGGTGGGCCGCCACCTCCGCGAGCCGCTCCGGCGCCACCAACCGCACGTGCTCCAGGACGGCGTCGTAGTCGGCGGGCCCCGCCTGGAGCGGCTTCACACCGAAGATCCGGACCGGATCGTCCGCGTGGTCCCGGTTGAACGCCCGGATCCACTCCAGGGCGGCGACCATCTCGGCGGTGCGCCACGGGCGCCAGGCACCCGCCAGCGCGGACACGGCCGAGCCCTCGCCTCCGCCCACGTACGCGTCGAGGGCCGCGGCGGCGCCCGCGTCGTCCTGGACGGCCAGCGCGCGGAAGCCGTGGTCCCGGACGAGCCGGCGGAACAGCTGGTCCCGCACCCCGAAGGTCTCGCGGGAGAAGCGCGTGGACTCCCCGATACCGACCACCGTCGCTCCGTCGGCCAGTCGGCCGGCGATCTCGTCGAGCACGGTGTCGGCCAGCGGGAGGGAGTCGGTGTACTGAGGGTCGGTCAGGTCGTGGATGACTGCGGTGTTCTTCGGCATGTCGTGCAGTCTCGTACCTGAAGTCGACTTGAAGTCAAGCGACTCAATCGGCGGGAACGGACACAGCGCGCGAGTCGCCTCGGACGACCAGGACCCGGCGCCCGCGCGTGTGCCCGGCCCGGCTGTCCGCGTGCGCGGCGGCGGCCTCGGCGAGGGTGTACGCCTTGTCGACCGGGATGTGGAGCAGCCCCCGTGAGATGAGGTCGACGGCCTCGGCGAGCGCGTCGGGCACGCTCCCGGCCACGCCGGAGAAGCGGACGCCGAGCCCGGGTGCGGTGAGGTCGGCGATGGAGACCACCTTCCGCGCGTCCCCGGTCAGTTCGACGAGTTCACGGATCACGCCGGAACCGGACAGGTCGAGGGCCCCGTCGACTCGGCCGAGCCGCCGCACCCGCTCGGCCCAGCCCGGGCCGTACGTCGTGGCGGCGGCGCCCAGGCCGCGCAGGTAGTCCTGGTTCGCGGCGCCGGCCGTGCCGATGACCGCGATGCCGCGGTCGCGGGCGATCTGCAGCACCGCCGATCCGACTCCGCCGGACGCGCCGCAGACCAGCAGCGTCTGCCCGGGCCGCACGCCGACCTCTCGGATGATGCGCAGCGCGGTCTCGACCACGGAGGGGTAGCCCGCCGCCTCCTCGAACGTCAGCCCTTCGGGCATCCGGGCCCAGGCGGACAGGACGGCGAACTCGGCGTAGGTGTCGACCCCTTCGCCGAACACGTGGTCGCCGACCTCGACGTCGTCGACGCCCTCGCCGACCTCGTCCACCACCCCGGCGGCGTCCAGCCCGACGCCGGACGGCAGGCGGGTCGGATGGGCCCCCAGGACCTGGCCCTCGCGGATCCTCCAGTCGACGGGGTTCACGCCCGCCGCCCGCACGGCGATGCGTATCCGGCCGGGGCCCGCGTGGGGCGCCTCGGCGTCCACCAGTTGCAGGACCTCCGGGCCGCCGAACTCGTCGAAGCTCACCTTCTTCATGTTCTTCATGCGGCCGACCGTAACACTAACGGTTAGGCTTTTGGAACTGTTTCATTTTCATGCCTGGTAGCATCACGACATGACCGAGCCAGCCGAGCCGACTGCTCAGACCGGGCGGACCGGGCAGACCGGGCAGACCGGGCGCCGGGAGCGCAAGAAGGCCGCGACCCGCCAGAAGATCGCCGACACCGCCCTGCGGCTCTTCCTGGACCGCGGCTACGACGCGGTCGGCATCCGCGAGGTCGCCGCCGAGGCCGACGTCGCCGTCACCACGGTCTTCTCCCACTTCGCCTCGAAAGAGGCCCTGGTGTTCGAGCAGGACGAGGACTTCGAGCAGCGCCTCACCAAGGCAGTCACCGACCGCTCGCCCGACGAGGCGCTCGTCCCCGCGCTGCGTCGCGAGATCCACGCCATGGTGCGGCACTGCACGGCGGACGGCGCCGCCCCGATCTGGCGCATGATCGACGAGTCACCCGCCCTGCGGGCGTACGAGGAGTCGATGAGGCTGCGTCATGCGGATTCGCTGGCAACGGCCATCGCCGCCCAGTCCCGGTCGCGGCCGCAGCCCGGGCCGGTGCCGACCGCGACGGCCTGCCGGGCCATCGCGAGGTTCGTGATCGGCGCCTTTTCGCTGGCCCGCGAGGCCGCCGACCCGGAGGCCGTGGTGGACGAGGTCTTCCGGATGATCGAGGCCGCTTGGGCGGTCACCGCCACCGGAAGACCGCCGGGGGATCTTGCCCGGCTCTGAAAGGCCGTGGTTCCGGTCAGTCGAGCAGCAGGGACGGGAAGGCCCGCAGCGTCCGCACGTCCTCCGTCGCGATCAGCGGCAGGCAGGAGAGCAGGCCGATCCCGGCGATCGTCCACAGTGTCAGGCGCGTGCCGAGGACGGACCCGAGGTAGCCGCCCGCCAGGGCCCCGACCGGGCGGGTGCCCCAGATGGCGAACCGGACGGAGGCGTTCATCCGGCCCTGCAGGCCGGTGGGCGTGATGGCCTGGCGCAGGCTCACCTGGCTGATGTTGTAGACGGTGATGCCGCACGCCATGATGCCGGTCGCGACACTCAGCGTGAGCACCGCGCGGGCCGGCGCCGCCGTCGCGAGCACGAGCACGGCGATCCCCGACATCGACTTCGCCGCGACCAGGACCGGACCGAGCCCGACGAGCCTGATGAGCCGGCTGCTGAGCGCGGCCCCCAGCAGCGCACCGCAGTTGCCCACGCTCAGGGCCAGCCCGAGCTCCCCCGGCGACAGCCCGAGGTCGCGCAGGGCGTACGCGGTCAGGACCGCCCCCAGCGCGCCGCCCAGCCCGACGAGGTTGCTGATGCCCGTCGCCAGCGCCAGGGACCGCAGGGTCCGGTGACGGAAGACGAACCGCAGTCCCTCGGCGATCTGGCTGCGCATCGAGGCCCTGACCGCGGGCTGCGGCGCCTGCGTCCGGGGAATCCGGATGAGGCAGAGCAGCAGAGCGGACACCAGGTAACTCACGGAGTTGACGACCAGGACCAGCGGCGCGGTGACCACCTGCAGCAGCAGACCACCGATGCTGGGCCCCGCCAACTCCGCCGTCGAGCGGGAGAATTCGAGCCTGCTGTTGCCGTCCGGGGTCTGCTCCCGCGCCACGACCGTCGGCAGGAAGGCCTGGTCGGCGATGTCGAAGAACACCGTACAGAGCCCGATGGCGAACCCCACCGCACAGAGCAGCGGCACACTCAGCACCCCCGCGAGGTGTCCGACCGGCAGCACGACGATCGCCACGGCCCGGCCGACGTCCGCCACGACCATCACGCGTCGGCGGTCCCACCGGTCGAGCAGCGCGCCCGCCGGCAGGCCGACCAGGAGGAACGGGAGGGTCTCCATCGCCGAGACGAGCCCGAGCTGGCCGGTCGACGCGGAGAGCGTCGTCAGCGCGAGCACCGGAATGACGAAGAACGTGATCCGCGTCCCGAACTCGCTCACGGCGTGCGCCGACCACAGGACCTGGAAGTCGCGCTGCCGCCACACACTGACCAGCCGCGCGGCGGGGGCCGCCAGAGCCGGATCGGAGCCGACGCTCGCCATGTCCACGTTCCCTCGCTTCTGGTCGGTGACCGGCTCCCCCGCGCGGCAAGTCTCCGGAGAGTAACAACGCCACTACGGCGAGCTCCGACACCGGACCGAAGGGGTCGGTCGGGTACGGCCGTACGGGCGACGGCGGCAGGGGTGTACCGCCCACCGCTCGGCGAGTACGTACGGCCGGACTACCATGATCCGCAACAGGGGGAGGGGCGGACGTGGAACCGACGACACGCAAGCGCTGGCTGGCCGTGATGGGGCTGATCGGGCTCGGGGCCGGGGGCTACTACACGTGGTGGGACCAGTTCTCCCACCACGAGCTTCCGTACACGCGACGCGACGCCTCGGTCCTCGGCCGGATCAATGCCGGCGGCGGCCTCAACGCGTCGAACCCGACCGTCCTGGCGGACGACCGCACGATCACCGTGGATGTCGGCTGGGGCGGTTGCGACTACAAGCCCGACCTGGTGGCACGGGAGACGGCGGACCAGGTCACGCTGCTGTTGAGCCGCCGGGACGCCTCGGGCCCGGACGTCGGCTGCGAGGACGGCGGATACGCGCAGGTCAAGACCGTGCTTCACCAACCGCTCGGGACACGGACATTGACCGACGCCGTCACCGGCCGGCCCGTCCCGATCGCCCACCCCCAGTCGCAGCCCCCGACGACCTGACGTCTGCACGGCCCGACCGGACTTGCCCATCCTTGATCGATTCTTGGCCCGGCGTTCACCCGCACCCGCGTACGATTCACGCGCGTCGGCGGTGCGGACACCCGTCCGCACCGTAGGGGGAACGGAACGCCGGTGTCGTACCGGGGCCGGGCCGACGCGGATCGGGGGCGCGTGCGCGTCCGCCCGCCTCCCCTGCTCCTGCTCCTCGTGCAAGGGACCGGTCCTTCTTGACCATCCGCAACGCCCTCCCCCGCGCCCGTACGGCCGCAGTCGCCGCCGGTGCCGCCCTCACGCTGGCCGCCGCCGTGCCGGCCACCCCCGCGTCCGCCGTCGGCGGCAGCTTCGGCAACCCGACGACCAGCACCCTGGTCAACGTCAACTCCGGCAAGTGCCTGGAGATCGCCGACTGGCGCACCGACAACGGCGCCCCCGCCCGCCAGTGGGACTGCACCGGCGGCGCCAACCAGATCTGGGACTACGTGCCCGACAGCGGTGGCTTCGAGCTGGTGAACCGGAACTCCGGCAAGTGCCTGGAGATCGCCGACTGGCGCACCGACGACGGCGCCCCGGCCCGCCAGTGGGACTGCTCCTGGGGCGGCAACCAGCACTGGAACTACGTCGGCACCCTCGGCGACCGGGGCGAGCTCGGCATCGCCAACTTCAACTCCGCCAAGCTGCTGGAGATCGCCGACTGGCGCACCGACGACGGCGCCCCCGCCCGCCAGTGGCAGGGCAGCTACGGCGGCGTCGCCCAGGGCAACCAGGCCTGGCTCACCGCCATCAAGCGGTACTGACCGGCACGGGTTCCCGGGGACGGACGTCCCCGGGAACCCGCAGGCGGCACCCGGCACCTGCGCACAGATCCTTCCCTTGCGAACCAGGCGCCGCGCCAGCGAGGATGGGCGCCCGGGGCAGCATCCGACGCTGCGTCAGATTGTGGGGACCGCCCGTGCGGCCAGGTAGTGATCCGGATCGGCCGAGCTTCGCGCTGCTCGGCGACCTCCGCGTGCGGCGCGCCGGTGCGGACGTGGCGCTGGGCGGCCCGCGGCAGCGGTCCGTGCTGGCCGCCCTGCTGCTGCGGCCGAACACGGTCGTCCCGATGGAGGAGCTGGTCGCCGGACTGTGGGGCGAACGGCCGTCCGGTGCGCCGGACGTCACCCTGCGGACCTACGTGTGGCGGTTGCGGAACCTGCTGGAGCCCGTCCGCGACTCGCCGAGGGTGTTGCTGTCCCAGGCGCGCGGGTACCGCCTGGCGGTCGAACCGGACCGCGTGGACCTGTGGCGGGTCGGGCGTCTCAAGGAGCAGGCCGGGAAGTGTTCCGCCGAGCGGCCCGCGGATGCCCGGGACATGCTGACCGAGGCACTGGCCCAGTGGCGCGGTGAGCCGCTCGCCGGCCTGCCCGGGCCGCTCATGCGCCGCGAGCGCGAACGGCTGTCGCAGTTGCGCCTCGCCCTGCGCGAGGAGCGGCTCGCCCTCGACGTGGCGCTCGACGGCCCCTCCGGCTGCCTGCCGGAGCTGGAGGCGCTGGCCGCCGACCACCCGTTCCGCGAGCGCCTGCACGGGCTGCTCATCCGCGCGCTGCAACGGCAGGGCCGGATGTCCGAGGCGCGCGCGGTCTACGACGCGCTCCGATTACGGCTCGTGGAACACCTGGGCCTCGAACCGGGGCCCGAACTCTCGGCCCTGTGCCACGAACTCGATGCGGACTCCCCCGCCGGGTCGAGGACCGCTCCCGCACCCAGCCGGCCCGTTCAGCTGGACCAACTACCGCCGCCCCCAGCCCAGTTCACCGGGCGGCAGGAGCACATCGCCCGGATCGGACGGGCGCTGACCGAACGCACCGGCCCCGGCCTGCGGCTGGTGACCGTCACCGGCATGGGCGGCGTCGGAAAGACGGCCCTCGCCGTACGGGCCGCCCACACCGTACGCCCCGGCTTCCCGGACGGCCGGCTGTACGCGGACCTGCGCGGCGCCGACCTGGTGCCCGCGAGCGCGTCGGACATCCTCGCGGACTTCCTCACCGCGCTGGGCGTCCGGGAGGCCGCCGTCCCGAAGGACCTCGCGGGCAGGTCCGCCCTCTTCCGCACCGCCACCGCCGGACGACGGCTGCTCATCCTCCTCGACAACGCGCGCGACGACGCGCAGATCCAGCCCCTCCTGCCCGGATCGCCGGACTGCGCGGTCGTCGTCACCAGCCGCGCGGTGCTCAACAGCGTGCCGTCGGTGCTGCACATCGCGCTGGACGTGTTCAGCGAGCGCGAGGCGCTCGGGCTGCTCGACGCGGTGATCGGCAGGGCGCGCCGGTCCGCGCAGAGCGTCCAGGCCGCGCTGCTCGTCGAGGCCTGCGGCCGGCTCCCCCTGGCCGTACGGATCGCGGCGGCCCGGCTCGCCGCCGAGCCCGACCAGCCGATCGCCGACCTCGTGCGGCACCTGGCGGACGACGGGATCGGTGCGCTGCGCACGGGAGACGTCGAGATCGAGCAGGTCTTCGCGGTCGGCTACCGGCTGCTTCCGCCAACCCTGGCAACGGCGTTCAGGATGCTCGCCTGGGTGGAACCCGACATCGGCCTGGCCGCCGCGGCCGCAGTCCTCGGCCTGACGGAGGACCAGGCAGAGCGCCTCGCGGAGGCACTGGTCGACCAGGCCCTGCTGGAGTCGATCGGCGCCGGGCGCTACCGCTACCACGACCTCGTGCGCGCCTTCGCCCGCCGGACCTCGCTGCGGACCGGCGAGCACGAACGGGCCGCCGCCCACGAGCGGCTGCTGGCGCTCCTGCTCGGCTGCGCCCGTACGGCCTTCGCGCTCGCGGTGCCCGGAGACCCGGTCGCCGACGTCTTCGGCTCGCCGCGCCCGCCGTCGGCCGCCGCCCGGGACTTCACCGACCCGGCGGACGCCCGCCGATGGGCGCGGGCCGAGATCCCCGGTGCCGTGGCGCTCGCGGCCGCCGTCGCGACGGTGCCCCTGCTCCCGGTGGCCGCCCTGCGCGCGGCCATCGACCTGCTGATCGCCCTCACCCCGCTCGGCCTCGGCGCCCTGGGCGGCCGGGCCGAGGAGGCGGCCCGCCTGCTCGTCGACGCGGCGGTCGCGTGCGGCGACCACGACCGCGACCACGCCGGCACGGCGGAGGGCCGGTCGCGCTTCCTCCTCTGCACGATCCTGCTGGCCCGCGCCCGGCTCGACGAGGCCGACGCCCAGGCCCGACTGGCCGCCCGGGCCTGCCGGGAGGCGGGCGACCGGGCCATCCTCCGGCAGGCCCTCAACGATCAGGGCCTCATCGCCCAGGCCGAGGGCCGCCACGAGGAGGCGATCACGGCCTTCGACGAGGCGGCCGCCCTCGCCCGACAACTCGGGCACCGCTCCGGCGAGGTGGCGAGCAGCGCGAACGCGGCCCTCTCCCGGATCCGCAGCGGTGACGCCGCCGGGGCGGCATCGGCCTGCCGCGGCATCCTCGCGACACCGGGCGCGGCGGCCGACCCCGCGATGACCGCTTACGTGCACTACGTCCTCGGCCTCGCCTACCAGGAGTCGGCGCGACTCGACGACGCCGCGGCACACCTGCGCTCCTGCATCGACGGCGCGAGCCTCACCGGCGACCTCGACCGCGAGTCGGCCGCCCGGAGCCGCCTGGCCGACGTGTTGCGCCTGCTCGGGCGGGCCGACGAGGCCGTCCACCAGGCGCAGCGGGCCCTGGACCTCGCGGACGAAGGTGGGCGACAGCGCGAACGCGCCCTCGCCCACCTGGTCCTGGCCCACGCGCTGACCGCCCGCGGCGACCACGGCGCGGCCCGGGGTCACGAGGCGAGCGCGCGCCTGCTGCTCGGCCGGCTGGGTCCTCGGGCGACGGCCGACGCGCTGCCGCTCCTCACCGCGCTGGCGACCGCCGCCGGAACCGCTACGGCTGCGGGTCGGGAGAAGGAAGGAGCCCCGTCCCGTTCCAGATGATGTGGCCCGCCGCGCAGTGCACGACGGCGGACCCGTCGCAGGCCGGGGCCGGCGAGGTCGGCCGTACGGGATCCCCCATGCCCACGGCGAGGGCTCCCAGCACCGAGAGTGAAACAGCCGCGCCGGTGACAGCAGTGCGGACCATGATCGTTCGAAACACCGATGACGCTCCTTGCTCAGGTATGACAGGGCGTCCGAACGCTCGCAGGGGCGGATATACAACGCGTCAACACCCTGACGATTCACCGCACCGCGCCGGCCACCGGTTTACGGAGCGGTGGGGGCCGCCCGGTCGGCGGTCAGGCGGGTGTAGGTCTCCTGGAGCTTCTTGAGGCGCGGGTCCGCCGGGTCGTCCAGGTGGGCGATCACGGCCTGGTGGGCGCGCTCAAGGTCGCCGTCGAGCAACTCGGAGGCCACCATCAGGAGGCGTTCCGGCCGGGTGCGGCGTTCGCTCAGGTGCCGGAGGACCGCGTCGAGGCCCTCGCGGGCCATGAGCTCCCGCAGGCCGTCCACCACGGGGGCCATCCACAGCGCGCGCAGGGCGTACTCGCCGCGTCCGGCGAAGGTGGGGGCGAGGGAGGCGAGCAGTTCGGCCGGGTACGCCTCGACCGCTTCGGTGAAGGCGGGCTGGTCCTTCGCGAACTCGTCCCAGTCGACGTCGAGTTCGGCGATCGCGTCCGGGAGCACCGGCCACCACGCCCAGTTCTCCTCCGAGCGCAGGAAGACGTCGCGCAGCAGCTCGTACGGGACCCGGGCCGTGCGGGCGAGCAGGACCGCGTCGTGGAGGTCCTTGCCCTGCGGGTGGTTGTCCGAGATCAGCCAGAGGATCTTCCAGGCCAGCGAGAGCTCCGGCGTGGCGGCGACCAGCGGGCCGTCGACGCCGGGGAGTTCGACCTGCCGCGGCTCGGCCGGCAGGTGCTCGGTGAAGACGAAGTCCAGCTGGACGGTGCCCTCGGGCACGCCCGGCGCCGTCCACGGCAGGACCAGGCGCCGGCCCGGCACGCGGCTGTACGTCCAGATCTCGTCGGCGACCGCCCGGTCCGCGTGCAGGCGCACGCCGCACGCGCCCGCCCCGGAGGACGACGACTCGTCGGCGGAGGCGGCGAGTTCGTCGAGCATGCGGCCCGTCCGCTCGTCCTCCAGCTGCCACTCCACGGGCCGCACCACGAAGTCCAGGTCGCCCGGCTCGCGCGCCTCCTCGCCGTACCAGGCGCGCAGCAGCACGCTGCCCCGCAGCACCAGGTGCTCGGCCCAGGCGGAGCGGGCGACCGCGGACAGCACCGTGTTCAGCGCCTCGCGCCGGGCCGCCAGCCAGCGCGCGGCCACCGCGGGGTCGGCGAAAGCGGGCTCGCTGGGGCGCAGCGCGCGGGCGTAGCCGGCCAAGGCGGGGTCGAAGACCGGCTGCTGGGTGACGGTCTCGTCGTCGATCGGCCGGAGGCTCCTGGGCAGGTCCTGCTCGGCGCGGACCTCCTCGGACGGAGGCTGCTTCGGCAGCACCACGTCCTCCCAGGGCCCGTACGGCAGGTCCTCCCACGTCGCGGTGCGGTCCTCGGTCATCGTGCTGCTCCTTCCGCGCGCCGCGGGGCGACCCGGCCCCCGGCGGCCCTTCCACCAGTGCTCCGGCCCTCGGTGCACTGCTCTTGAGTGATCCAGCCGCTGTCCAGCGCCTCGTCGCTGTCCACGGCGACGAACTCCCGCTCCACCGAGACGACCTCGCGCCCGTCGACCGCCAGCTCGCCCAGCAGCGCGTCCAGCCGCCGCCCGGCCGTGGCCAGCCCCACCAGGCGGCAGCGCTGCGTGACGAACTGCTCCCGCAGCCCGTCCGCGCGCACCCGGCGGGCGTTGCGCGACAGGTGCGCGCCGTGCCGCACGGCGAGCGCGGCCAGCCGGACGGTGTCCTCGCCGGGGACGAGCAGCAGCTTGACGTGGTGCTCGAAGTACCGCCCGGGCCCGTGCTGCGCGGCCTCGCCGTCCGTCGCGGGGACGCCGTCGGCCCAGGGCGTGGCCTCGACCTTGGCCCGCAGGACGGCGAAGCCCGCGTCGGTCAGGCGCCGCGCCGTGCGGGCGGCCGCGGCGGCGACCTCGTCGAGCGTGCCGGAGGCGCGGAGGTTGAGCATCGGCTGCGACACGGCGGCGCCGCGGGCGAGCAGGATGTGCGTGTACGTCAGGCCGTTGGCCGCGGCCCACTCGGCGAGCGCGTCGACGGCGCCCGGCTCCACGGTGAGGTGCACCTCGAACTCCCCGCTCAGCGCGGGTGGAGGCAGGGGTCGGGCCAGGCCCAGGTCAGGATGGGTGACGAGCATGGGAGCATCCTGGCAGGCCTCTCTGACAACCCGTCCCCGGGGCCCTCGCAGCGACGCACGGAAGCAGTTCGAACCCCAACGGGCCCGCCCCACAAGCCAACCGCGGACGGCGGCGGGACGGGCCGTCCGCACGAAACCGGTTACCGATCGGTAGAGCCGCGCCGCCCGGCAGCACTAGGGTGGCCGACGTCGCAACGGTGCGGCAGGGGAAGAAGGACGACGATGGTGCGGTTGGTGGACGGCCCGACGGTCGAACTGGACGTGTACGTCGCGGCGCCGTGCGCGAGGGTCTGGGCCCTGGTCAGCGACATCACCGTGCCGACCAGGTTCGGCGGGGAGCTGTACGAGGCCGAGTGGCTCGACGGCGCCACCGGGCCGGCCGTCGGCGCGACCTTCGTCGGCCGCAACCGCAACGAGCTCCTCGGGCAGTGGGAGACCGTCTCGCGGATCGCCGACCACCGGCCGGAGCGGGCGTTCGGCTGGGACGTCCGCGGCTTCAAGGGCGGCTTCGACCGGCCGGTGGCCCGCTGGCGGCTCGACCTCGAACCCGAGGGCGACGGCACCCGGCTCCGGCACTCCGTCACCCTCGGCGCGGGCAGCTCGTACCTGAGCCGGGCCATCGCCGCCGAGCCCGGGCGCGAGGAGGAGATCATGGCGCTCAGGCTGGGCATGCTGCGGCAGGGCATGCGGACGACCCTGGACGGGATCAGACGCCTCGCGGAGGCGTGAGCACCCGCCGGACCGGAGGCGTGAGCGCCGGCCGGAGCGGAGGCCCCGGCGCCCGGGTCACAGGTACACCGGGTGCGGCCGCCCGGAGCCCGCGACGTTGTGGCGCTCCCCGTGGCTGGCGCGGGCGAAGGCGGAGACCAGACGGCCGTCGACCGCGCCCAGCGCCACGTCGTGGCGGGGGGCCGGCCCGTCCACGACACCGTGGAGGTGGGGGCTGGTCACGTACTCCTGGACGAGCCACCCCTCGGCGCCCGCGAGGCCGACGGCCGCCTCCCAGGCCGACCCCTCGGCGGTCTCCCGGCCGATCACCACACCGTGGCCGCGGGTGTCCAACGGCCGCTTGAGGACGTAGCGTTCGCGGTCCCGGACGACGGCGCGGAGGGTCGCGGCGTCGCAGTGCGCGAGGTTGCGCGACCACGGGACGGCGGGGTGGACCCGCCGGTAGTCGGCGGGATCGAAGAGGTGTGCGAAGCGCGGGTCCGAGAGCACCGCGAGGCACAGCTTGTTGTCGCCGATCAGGCGTCCGCGCAGCCCGTTCTGCACGAACAGGCCGCCTTCGCGCACGGCCTCCAGGTAGGGTGCCGCGCCGTCGCCCATCCGCAGCAGGTCCTGGATGCCGACCTTGGCGAACGCGTGCCGCACCGGTTCCCCGTGCAGGGTGACGCCGTGGCGCCCGTCGGCCACGAGTTCGCGCGGGTCCGCGTGGAGGACGCGGACGCCGAGAGCCGTCAGGGCGGTGTCGTAGTCGCGGGTGTCGGCGCGGTAACTGCCGTCCGGGCAGAGCAGGGCGACGGTCTCCGGCCGGGTGCCGGTGTGCTGCTCGGCGACGCGCACCAGCCAACTCCCCGGCCAGGCGGGGTCGTCGGCGGGCAGCGGGGGCGGCAGGCTGATGCCGTGCCGGTCCAGCAGCGGCCGCCAGGCCGTGCGGCCCCGGCCGGCGCCGGGCAGGCCGCCGGGGCAGTTGGCGTTGGTCTCCAACACCCGGAGCGTGCCGTCGGGTTGGGGCAGCAGGTCGATCCGCAGCAGGTGCACTCGCGTGTCACGGGCGGCGGCCACGTGGTCGTGCAGGGCCTGCGGAACCGTCACGACCTCGCGCAGTCCGCGGTCGTGCTCCCAGGCGGCCACGACCGTCTCGATCACCCGGTGGTACGAGGCGACGAACGCGTCCAGCTCGCGACGCAGGTGCGAACGCAGGCGCAGCGGCAGCCCCTGCGCCTGCGGCTGCGCCCGCACGATCTCGAAGACCTGGGACTCGGCCAGCTCGCGCCCCTCGGACTTCCGCGCGATCGCGACGACCTCGCGGGTGAACTCCTCGTCCAGCCCGGGCCACGTGTACCCGTCGGCGCCGGCCTCCTCCGGATCGGGCACGAAGGCAGGGGGCGGCATGACGGTGGTCGCGGTGGTCGACCTGGCGGCGGCCTGCTCGACGTCGGGGCGGCCGGGGCCGGGGATCGGGTGCATGGACGGAGGTCCTTCCGGACGGGGGTGGAGGCGTGCGGCGGCCCCTCCGGCACGATGTGGTGGGCACGCACGTGATCCCGGAGTATCCAGCCCCCCGCGAACGACTCGGCGCACCGCACCGCCCGGTTCGCCGGATCGGGTGAGGCGGCCGAACACGCGCGGGATTCGCGGCGGCCGGAACGACCCGTCGTCAGCGGCCTTCGCTCCACCCGTCGTCGGCGGGTTCCCGAGCGCTGACGCGCCGGCCCGTCAGCGCCCCCGCCGCCTGCGACGGCCGGCGACGACGCGAGCGGACAGCAGGACGAGCACCGCCGCCCACACGAGGCCGACGGCCGTGAGGTCGACGGCCGAAGGGGCCTGCATGCTCGCGCGCAGGACGATGAACGACAGCGCCACCAGCACCATCAGCGCCGTCATGGGCACCCGCCCGGCCGCGCGGGCCACCCCTGGGATCCACGGCGACATCCGGGGCCTCATCGTGCTGAGCCGACGGTGCAGCCGCCCGTCCGTCGCCCGCAGCCCCGCCTCGATCTCCGCGAGCACCTGCCGCTCCTGCGCCGAGAGCGCACGCCCGTGCATCGCCGCCTCCTTCCCGCCCCCTGGACAACGGGTGACAACGAGCCGTTTTCCCACTGCGGCGGTCTCCGACACGCCCGGAGGACAAGCCGCGACCGGCGCGCCGCCGCCGGGGCCCCGACTCCCGGCCCCGGCCCCGGCGGCGCCCACAGTGATCAGCCGCCGTAGACCTGGTCGGCGGGCGGCGCGGCGATCGGGTACGCCGAACCGATCTCGCTGACCACGGTCGTCATGGCGGGCTGGACCCCGGCGGGGGCGGTGCCGGCCGGCCCGGGCTGTCCCGGCAGCACCGCGAGCTGCGCGGCGACGACGTACGGGTGGTCGGTGTCGGTGACCGCGAAGACGGCCCCGCTCTCCGCCTCGGCGAAGGTCAGACAGGCCTGGCCGTCGACGGTCACGGCGGGACCCGCGGTCACCGTGCCGACGTCGCTCAGGTCCGTCTTCGACCCGTCGCCGCCGGCATCGCAGACGTCGGCGTCCAGCGGGCTCGTGGGCGCGTCCGACGTCTGCTTGACCCACGTGCCGACCCGGTCCGCCGGCAGGTCCGGGGTCCAGTCCCGGGCGCCGGCGGCGTTGGACCTGACCCATTCGTCGGCCCCGATCAGGACGGCCTCCACCACCTCCGGCACGGCCGCCGCGCCGCCGTTCGGGGCGGGCGTCGCTGTCAGCGTGCCCGCGCAGCCGACGGGCGTGACGTGGACGTCCCAGACCCCCTCGGCGTACGAGACGGGGTTGCTGCCGATGGACGACAACGCGTGTTCGACCGTCTTCTTCCGGTACGAGGTGACCTGGTCCGAGTTCGTCCCGGCCTCCGTGAGGATCTGCGCCGCGGTCAGCCCGCGCAGCCCGGCGGCCTTCGGGGTCGCGGCCGGGCCGCCGCGGGGCAGGACGAGGCCCTCGATGCCCGACCCGCCCGCCGGGCTCGGCGCGGCCGCGCCTCCGGCCGCCCCGGGGCCACCGGCCGGTGCCGGGAGCGGCGTGCCGGAGCACGCCGCGAGCAGGGCCAGGACTGCGGCGCCGGCCACGGCTCTGCCCAGCGCCCTGAGTGCGGTTTCCTTCATGGCGGCCATCCGTTCCCCTCAAGGTGGCGATTTTCCCGGCCGCTCCCTGCGCATCGCCCGGAATTCCGACGGCCGCGTCCAGGAAGGCGAACCCGGAAACCTCATACGTCACGGAGCTCTTGCATGCCGGGCACAGGAATCGGTTGCGGTTCCGAACCGGCGCCGTCCGTCGGCATGAACCGACCTGCCTCAGGCCTCGGCCTGGCGGATGCGCCCTGCGGGTCGCTCACTCTGCCACTCCTCGAAAGGACGCCGGAACCCTGCGCCAAGTGTCAGGGTTCCGGCGGATGTGCGCGTCCCTCGGGAGTCATCGATATCGTTCTGATACTCGGTCAGGAATTTCTCCTGACCCCTTTTCTGAAGAAACGTTTCTTCGCTAACACCGAATGACTGCTCCCGGTCAATTTCCGAATACCTCATCCGGCCCCGGTAAAGCGCGCGATCGGGCGCAGGCGGGGATGGTCGGGGCCGAGGCACTCACGGAGGTACTCGTGGGCGCTGCCGGCCAGGCGGGCGGCCTCCTCGCCGTCCCCCTTCGCCGCCAGCACCTGGGCCAGGCGCCAGCGGTTCTCTCCCAGGGCGGGGTGGGGGCGGCTCTCTCCGTGGACCCGGCGGTGCAGGACCGCCGCCTCGTCGAGTGCGGCCCCGGCCTCGTCGTGCCGCCCGAGGGCGGACAGCAGCACGCCGTACATGTCGAGCGCGACGGCGAGGCGGTGGGGCTGCTTCTCCGCGCGTTCCCGGCGGTAGGCCAGGACCGCGTCGGCGACGGCCGCCATCTGCGCCAACTGCCGGACGCGGAGCTGCTGGTAGGTCTCCGGACTGGCCTCCCAGCGGGACTTCAGCTGGTCGAGGTACTCGCGCATGACGTCCACCAGCGTCTCACTGGCGGCCATGATCACGTCGAGCCCCTCGACGTCCTGACCGGTCCCGGCCTTGCGGATCGCCGCGGCCAGGACCTCGCAGGCCGAGAGGCTGGGTCGGCCCTGGAGGAGGGAGAGCCGGGCGCGGTCCTGCCGGATCGCCACCTCCAGCACCTCCGCGCCGGCCGGCAGGTCCGAGCCGAAGCGGAGCAGCCCGGTCCAGGCGTGTTCGAGGTGGGTCTCGGCCACGTCCAGCTCGCCGGCCTCCAGCTCGGTGAGGCCGAGTTCGCGGTGGACCTCCGCCTCGACGAGGAGGTCGGACACGGCCGGGGTGCGGGCCGACCTGATCGTCTCGGCCGCCGCGGACAACTCGCTTCTGGACGAGTCCAGTCGGTACCGCTCCCGGTGGATGGCGGCGGCCAGTCGGCGAGCACGGACCGTCCCGCCCCCGGGCAGCGCGAGCGCCTCCTCGACGCTTTCGAGGGCCTGGTCGAACCGGCCCGCACCGTAGAGGACGCCGGCCATCAGCACCACCGCGTACACCGACGTACCCGGCGCTCCACGGACCAGCGTCCGGCGCTGACGCAGGTACGCCTCGGCGGCGTCGTAGTCGCCCTGGGCCGCACGGAACCTCGCCAGCCGGTAGAGGAGCTCGGCAGCCGGCTGCACCACGTCGCCCTCCAGTGCCGGGTGTTGGAGCACCGTGTGGGCGTGCGGGAGGAGAGCCGTGCAGGCGGCCCAGCCCTCGCGGGGCGTCGGGTCGGGCGGGAAGCCTTCGAGGACGGCGCGGAGGGCGGTGGTCGCCCACTCCTTCCGCTCGTCGGACGTCATCCGCGCCCGGACGGCGCGCTGCAGGCCGACCGCCATGTGGAAGGACAGCGAACCGCGGCCGTCCGGAACGAGCCGCAGCAACCGCGCGGCGGACACCTGCTCCAACGCGTCGGGCGAGAGCGACGCTCCCCTCCGGTGGGAGGCGCGCAGGCCGTGGTTGACCAGTTCCACGGATATCCCGGCAAGGTCCAGGAAGGCGCAGACCGCGAGGGCGTCCAGTGCCTCGCCGCCGAGTCCGGCGAGCAGCGGACCGTAGTCGACCGGTGGTTCGGGGGCCGGCCGGGCCGGTTCCCGGCCGGCCCCGGTCCTCGGCGCCACCGCGGTGTCGGTGGCCCGGGAGAGCACGTCGGGCAGGGCGGCGAGGTCGTCCTCCGCCGCCTTCGTGGAGGCCGCGGAGCGCGGCTCGGACCGCCGTTGGTAGGCGGGGAACTGGAGGACGTGTCCGTCCAGCACGGCGCGTTCGGTGGTCACCACGCGGGAGGTGATCAGGACGCTGCCGTAGCCGTCGGGCGGCCAGCAGTCACCCAGCAGCGTGCGCGGTGACGTACCGGCCATCCAGCGCTCGTGGTCGGGGAAGTCCCTGCCGAGGTCGTCGATGACGATCAGCCAGCCCGGGTGCTCGGTCAGCCACCGGTTCCGCTCGGTCGTGACGTCGCTTCCCGGCGGCGCGCCGTGCACGGCGGCCAGGCTGTCGAGGGACCGCGCGACCGTGTCGCGACTGCGGCCGTCCACCCACCACACCATCGTGTAATCGGCGAGGTGGAGGTGCGCGTAGGCGAGCGCCACGGAGGTCTTGCCGGTGTGGTTCGGGCCTTGCAGCACGCAGAGCGAACGGCCGGCCGGCCGGACCGTACGGCGGGTTCCCGCCGCGGAGCCGTCGGGATGCAGGATGCGCTCGACCTGGACGAGCCGGCTCTCCCAGCCCGTCACGTCGGGCAGGTCGGGCGGAAGGTTGTTCCAGGCCGGCCGGGTCGCGTCGGGAGGGGGCACGGCGGTCTCCCCGCCCGCCGGCCTGCGCCGCTGCCACCAGCGCCGTTCCGGGCGGGGTTCGTCCGCACCGTTCAGGTCGGGGAACCACGCGGCGAATTCCATCGCCGCCCCGGGGATCACCATGGGCGACGCGTCCGGTTCCCGCTTCCGGGCCTGCTTCTTCGGCGTCGCTTCCGCCTGCGGCTCCACCGCCGCCCGTGCCCCCGCCGCCCGTGCCCCGGCCGCCCGCGCCCCCGCCGGCAGGCTCACCGCCAGCCGTTCCGCCAGTGCCCGGTCGGCACCGCCGAGGCCGCGGAGCACCTCCACCGCCACCTCGGCGAACGGGACGCTCTCCGCCGGCAGTCCGGCTCCGGTGCCCGAGCCGGCGTCGGCGAGCGCCGCCAGGGCGCGGAAGTCGAGCGTGCCGCCGAACGCGCCCGCCACCGACTGGGACACCCCGGCCAGCACCCGCAGGACCTGGGCGGACTCGCTGCGCGTCAGCGTGCCGAGCAGCCGCTCCCGCACGCCCGGGCGGAAGTCGTACAGCACCGTCTCCGGGTCCTCGCCGGGCCGTACCGGGGAGCGCCGTTCGAGCAGGCCGGACAGGTAGATCTCGGCGAGGTGCATGGCGGAGGAGTCGCGGAGCATCGCCGCCTGCACGTGCCGCATGACCGGCAGGCTGAGGGGCGCCGCGGCCAGGAGGCCGGCGAGTTCGTACGCCGTCGGGGAGGCCTCCCGCCGGAAGCGGGCGAGCAGGTGGGCGGGCGGTTCGTCGGCGGGCGGCGACGGCTCGGGGCCGGTCCCGTGCCCGTCCAGCGGCACGGCCAGGGCCGGCGTCCAGTCCGACGCCCGTCCGGACAGCATGCGCGCCCAGGGGGCGAGCCAGTCCGCCCGCAGTTCCAGGACGCCGGCCCAGGCCGTCCCGGGGGCGCCCCACCCGTCGTCCTCGGGCGCGTGGACGACCGTCGGCCGCTCACCCGGCCGGAGGCGCGCGCGGGCCGGGACGGGCCGTAGGGCCGTGCGGTGCCAGTGGCGGCGCGGCAGCACCTGGAGGACGGTGACCGGGGCGTGCCGGCTCCACCCGCGCATGGCCGCGGGCAGCGCGCCGCTGTGCCAGAGCGGGCCGACGCCGTCCGTGAGTAGCAGGATCACGCGGCGTCCGCGCGGGTCGGCGGTCAGGCCGAACTCCCGTCCCTGCGCGGTCGCGCCGCGCGGTGTCAGGGCGGGCGCCCCGTCGCGGTCGTGGACGGACCACACGCGTACGCGGTGGAACGCGCCGTGGCGGCGCAGCAGTGCGCCGAGGTCGTCGCCGAGGGCGGACCAGACGGCCATGGTCGGGCCGCCGTCGATGACGAGGTCGACGTCGAGCCAGCGTTCGGGGGCGCCGCGCCAGACCGGGAGGAGCAGCCCGGCCTGGCCGGAGGCGGAGACGGTGGCTTCCTCGTCGAGGACGAGTTCGCGGGTGGAGCGGACGGTGCGGCGCAGCGGGCGCAGGGCGCGGGAGAGGGCGAGGGTGCCGGTGAGTGCGGGCCGGGCGGGGCTGCGGACGGTCGCGGCGGGTGCGGCGCTCGCGGCGGGCGGGCCGGGTGCGGGCGGCAGGTGGAGGGGGATCACCGGCTCGGGCTCGGCGGGTCGGGGAGTGGGCGGACCCTGCGGAACGGGTTGCGGCGTCGTACCGCTCTCGGCCGCCGCCCGGTCCACCGCGGCCCGCAGCGCCGCGCTCCACGCCGCGGTGGCCTGCTCGTCCGCGGCCGGGTCGACGGCGGGCAGCGGCGGGAGCGCCAGCCCCGCGACCGGGCGGTCCTGCGGCGCGTCCGGCGGGGCGTCCGGGCGCAGCCCGCAGGCCCGCGCGAGCCAGAGCACGTCGGCCAGGTCGCGCGGGTCGGTGCTGCCCGCAGGCTCGGCGCCGTCGGCGGTCAGGAGGCGGCCGAGCTGGCGCAGGAGCTCCGGGGGGACGCGGGTGGCGGGCACCGGGGTGGCGGGCACGGTGGGGTCAGCGCTCCTCTAGCGAGCGCAGGAGGTCGCGGTCGAGCAGGCGCCGTCCGGCTTCGTCGTCCCACAGGCCGCGGGAGGCCATCAGGAGGGCGTTGAGCAGCTGGTCGTTGGCGAGGTCGGCGCCCTCCTCGTGCTGCTTGGCGAGGAAGCGGGCGATCAGTTGCTCGCGCACCGCGGCGGGGACGGCGGTCGGGCCGGCGAGGTGGGCGGCGACCATGCGGGCCAGCTTGTCGGGGCCCGGGCGGGGGATCTCCAGGCGCAGGCAGCGGCGGAGGAAGGCGGGCGGGAACTCGCGTTCCTCGTTGCTGGTGAGGACGACCAGCGGGAACTCCGTGCAGCGGACCCGGCCGCGGTGCAGCGGGGCCCAGCCCTCGTCGTCGGCGGTCATGACGCGGGCCTCCTCGTCGTCGAGGCGGCTGAGTTCGGGGATGACGAACTCGCCCTCCTCGAAGACGGTGAGCAGGTCGTTCGGCAGGTCGAGGTCGGCCTTGTCGATCTCGTCGACGAGCAGGACGCGCGGCCGGTCCCAGGGCAGCAGCGCGGTGCCGAGCGGGCCGAGCCGCAGGTAGGGGCCGATGCCGGGGGCGGGCCGGGAGCGGCCGTCGGCGTCGGCGGGGCGCAGTCCGGTGTCCTGGAGGCGGCCGATCGCGTCGTAGTGGTACTGGCCCTCCTGGAGGGTGGAGCGGCTGGTGATGGGCCAGTGCAGCACGGGGCCGAGGCGCAGCTCGTGCGCGACGCTGTGGGCGAGCGTGGACTTGCCGACTCCGGGCGGGCCGGTGACGAGCAGCGGGCGGCGCAGGTGCAGGGCCATGTTGACGAGGTGGATCTCCTTCTCGTCGGCCTGGTAGGCGGCGGCCTGGTGGGCGCGGCCGAGTTTGCGGGCGGCCAAGGCCTCGGCCATCTCGGGCGGCGCGGGCAGGTCGGCGACGTCGTCCTCGCGGCGGAAGGAGCGCCAGGGCGGGGCGTCGGGGAGGTCGCGGATGCCGTCGTGCGGGGAGCCGGTGGACCGGTAGATCCACCAGTCCGGGCCGCCGGTGTCGTCCGGGGCGGTGGTCATGCGTGTGGTCCTTCCGGCGACGGGGCGGTCGAGGAGACGGGGGCGGAGACCGAGGCGGGGACGGGAACGGGGGCGCGGAACGGGGCCGGGGCGAGCCAGGCGGCGTGCCCGGGCTCGTCCCAGAGCAGGGTGAGGTGGTGGCCGAGGTCGCTCCCGTCGTCCTCCCTGGCCGCGCGGCGGCGGCGCTGGACGTGGGTGGCCAGGGCGGGCAGCTGGGTGGCGGACAGCTCGGCCAGCAGCACGTTGATCTCGGCCGGGCTGCCGGTGTCGTCGCGCCGCCAGATCATGACCGGGATGCCCTCACGCACGGCGTCCTTGACGGCCTGGTGCCCGATCCCGCGCCGCTTCGGGTGGTAGGCGTACGGGAAGGACAGCGCGAGGATCGCGGTCTGCGGCCGGCTGTCCAGCCAGCGCCGGACGTCGCCCTTGGTACCGCCGAGGTGCAGGGCGCGCCCGGTGAGCTCGGCGTCGATCGGGGCGGTGCCGTCCGGGTGGACGATCCAGCCGGGCAGGTCGGCGACGGTGCCGGGGCCGCTGCTCTCCACCGTGGCCTCCAGGGCCCGCCACTTGTTCTTCCACGCGGTGTGCCAGAACGCGGACCTGATCCGGTCCAGCGAGCGCACCACGACCGGGAAATGCATGCCGACGCGGTAGCCGTCCTCGTCCATCGGCCAGAGTTCGGCGGGGTGGCCGAGCAGGGACCAGGGCAGCAGGAACTCCACCCGCAGGCCGTCGGCGTTCGCCGCCGCGGCGGCCAGGTCGCCCCAGGTGGTCAGGTGCCGGCTGCCGTGCTGCTCCAGCGCGGAGCGGGGCAGGGGTTCGTCGCCCGCCCGTTTGGAGATCAGGCGCCAGGGCTGCTCGTCGGTGCTGTAGAGGGCGGCCTCGAACTCGTAGACGGGCTCGGCGTCGGAGCCGACCGGCGAGACGTCGTCCAAGGTGATCTGCAGGACCAGCGGATGGTGCTGGGCGGGGCCCGCCGCCTCCCGGGTCTGCCGCGCCGGGGCGGCCAAGTCGCGTTCGGTCAGGCCGAGTTCATGGGCGTGGCGCTTGACGAGGTCGGTCAGCAGGACGGCCTCCGGCCCGGGGCACGCCGCGGCGAGGCGGACGAGGAAGCGCAGCAGCAACGGGGGGCGGTCGTCCAGCCGGGCCTGGTTGAGGCGGCTCACCGCCTCCGGCAGGCCGTCCTGCGGCCGGACCGGGTGGGTCTCGCCGGGCTCGCACGCCGACTCCACGAGGTGCAGGACCCGGGCCGGCCTCGGCTGGGGGTTCAGCGAGCGCAGCGTCCACAGGAGGACGAGCTGCGCCTGCGGGTCCAGCAGTCCGGGCTTGACGACGGCGTCGACCGCGGCGTCCAGCCATCCGACGGCGGCGGTGCCGGGGCGCAAGGTCCGCAGGGACTCGCCGAGTTCGCTGAGCGCGTGGAACGGTTCGTGCCACTGGCGGCAGGCGCGGACCAGTTGCAGGAGGTGGTCCCGCGCCTGCGGGCCGTCCGGTACGACGAACGGCGCGGACGGCCCGAGCCGGTCCCGCAGGTCGGCTAGGAGCAGGTGGCGGCTCTCCGGCTGGTCGAGGTCGGGCACCTCGCACAGGAACGCGTGGAGCACGGCGTCCGTCTTGGCCGACCACGGCGTCCGGCCGCCCGGCCCGCCCGGCGCCGGAGGGGCTCCCAGCGGGCTGTGGTGGCCGCCCAGTTTGGCGAGCCGGTGGAGCATTTCCCTCACGGACCGCCCTCCGGGTCGCTCGTCAGGGTGCGCAGCTCGTCGACGGCGGCGTCGCCGAGGCGCAGGAGCTCCAGCGCGTCCGTCACGGCGGCCAGCGCCGCGGCCGGGTCGCGGTGCCGCAGGCAGGCCTGCACCAGCTCCAGCAGGTGGTCGGTGGTGTGCGGGCGGTGGGCGACGTGCAGCGGGCCGGCGGCGAGGCTCTCCTCCGCCGTCCGCACGACGAGGAGGCGGAAGTCCGGGTCGTCCATGCCCGGAACGCGGAGCAGGACCGGCAGCAGGGCGCGCGCAGTGGGCAGCGGACGTTCCGCCACCCGTCCCGCGAGCCGCGCGTGCAGCGGATCGTCCGCGGGCAGCACGTCGGCCAGCGCCGACAGCGGCGTGAACCAGCCGCCGCGCACGCCGTCGAAGTCCCGGCTGCCCTTGAGCACGCCGCAGACGGCGCCGGAGTCGAGCCGGATCACCATGCCCCCGCTGAACCCGTCCCGGACCTCGTCCCCCGTCAGCCGCACGTATCCGGCCGCCGGTCCGGCGACGGTGAGCAGCAGCGAGTCCCCGTGGACACCGGGCGTCGGGGTGTACGGGGTGAAGCCCGCCACGAGGACGGCCGTGCCCGGGGGCGGGACGTCGGTGTCGAGGACGAGCGGTGACGGCGACTCGAAGGGCGCGGCGAGCGTGAGCAGGGCGAGGTCCGGAAAGGCGTGGAAGCGCCCCTCCCCCGGATCGGCCGGGAACCGCCGCGCCGGGCGGACCACCGGCGCCCGCCCGAACCACCCGTCCGCGGCCGGCTCGTCCACGGCCCGGCGCGCCACATGCGCGGCCGTCAGCACCAGCCCGGGCGCCACCAGGAACCCGCTGCCAAGGAACGCCGTCCCGTCCCTCACCCCGACCGCGGCACCGCGCGCGGCCGGCCCGGTCACCGCTCGTCGCCGCCCTGCGGCACGAACCCGGCCCCGCGGCCGGCCCGCGCCGCCGCGACCCGGGCGGTGTCCCAGCTCATCCGGACGGTGAACGACGCCTCGCCGCCGGCCTCGGCCAGCACCCCGATCACGGCGCCGGACTTGACCGCGAGTTTGAGCCCGAACTCGACCTCCAGCGTGTCCGGAACGGCCGCCCCGGTCCCGCCGATGCTGTCCGCGGCCCACCGCCCGACGCTCTTCACCACCTCGCGCACCGCGTCCAGCCGCTGCGGCAACTCGGCGAGCGCCTTGGCGGCGGTGTCCCGCACCCCGGCGTCCCCGCCGGCCTCGGCCCGGTCCAGCACCGTCACCTCGGCGTGGACGTACGCGCCCTCGCCGAGATCCACCGTGATGACGTCCCCCATCGACAGACTCCCCTCCGTCCGGTTCAACGACAGAACTATAGGACGATCAGCCGATGGTGACTGCTGATCAGCAGACCTCGGGAGCCACCCGGACGTCCGCCGGGCCGTGCGGGGGCGGTGAACCCGCCCCCGTCGCGGGCGGTCACAGCGCCGGACGGGCCAGTGCGTCCGGTGCCGTGCGGCCGGCCGTCGGCGACGGAGCGGTCAGTGGTCCGCCGGGCAGGGCCAGTGCGGCGAGGGCGCCGAGCAGGCAGACCGCCGCGGCCACGACGCTGGCCACGTGGAAGCCGGTCATGAACGAGTGCCGGACGGCGTCGAGCAGGCTCCGCTGCGACGCCGCGGGCGCCTGGGCGGCGATCCGGAGTGCGGCGCCGACCGACTGCCGGGCGGCGGCAGCCGTCGCCGGCGGCAGGGCGCCGAAGGACGTGGTCGCGAGGTGGTGCGCGTAGAGCGAGGTGAAGACGCTGCCCAGGACGGCGACGCCCAGGGTGCCGCCGGCCTCGCGGGTGGCGTCGTTGACGGCCGAGCCGACTCCGGCCTTGGCCGGGGGCAGGACGCTGAGGATCGACTCGGTGGCCGGTGCCGTGGTCAGGCCGAGCCCGAAGCCCATGAGCACCATCTGCCCGACGACGCTCGTGTACGAGCTGAATGTCGGCGAGGCCGCGATCCACCCGAATGACGACGCCAGCAGCAGGAGCCCGGCCGTCACGACGGCGCGGGTGCCGGCGCGGGTGGCGAGGGCGACACCGCCGACCGAGCCCAGGGCGAGAGTCGCGGCGACGGGCAGGATCCGCACGCCGGTCGACAGGGTGCCGTACCCGCGGACGAACTGGAAGTACTGCGTGACCAGGAAGATGAACCCGAAGAGCGCGAAGAACGCGACGGTGACGCAGCCGCTGGCGGCGGCGAACGCGGGCGTGCGGAACAGGGTCACGTCGATCATGGGCCTGGGGCGGGCGCGCTCGACCACGACGAAGGCCGCGGCCAGGGCGGCCGCGACGGCGAACCCGGCGATCGTCGCGGGGGCCGTCCAGCCGCGCACCGGCGCCTCGATGACCGTGTAGACCAGGGTGCCGATCGCGCCGGAGGACAGCACGAGACCGGCGGGGTCGAGCCGGGCCTCCGCCGGGGCGCTGGACTCGGGCACCCAGACCCACGCGGCCGCGAGGGCGATCAGGGCGACGGGGACGAGGGCCAGGAACACGGACGGCCAGGCGAAGTGCGCGAGCAGCAGCCCGCCGCAGACCGGGCCGACGGCCACGCCGAGGCCGGTGACCGCGCCCCACAGGCCGACGGCCTTGGCACGCTCGCGCCGGTCCGGGAAGGTGTTGGTGATCACCGACAGCGTGGTCGGGAAGATGACCGCAGCGCTCGCGCCCATCAGCACGCGCAGGGCGATCAGCGCGCCGGGGCCGCCGGCCGTCGCGCCCAGCGCGCTCGCGAGCGCGAAGGAGGCGAGGCCGAGGAGCAGGGCGGGCCTGCGCCCGAAGCGGTCGCCGAGGGAGCCGGCGGTCAGGACGAGCGCGGCGAAGGCCAGGTTGTAGCCGTCCACGATCCACTGCAGGTCGCGCGTGGTGGCGTGCAGCTGGCGGCTGAGGTCCGGCAGGGCGACGTTGACGATCGTCGTGTCGAGGTTGATCGCGAAGGCGGCCAGGCAGACGGCGAAGAGGACGGCGCCGCGACGGCGGGGAACTGTGAGGGACATGGGGTGCCTCCGTACTGCCGGAGCAGCATGTTGACAGTGGGCACATTTGCGACGATTCCACTCAAAATGGACAATGTCAACATGGAATCCGTGGAGACCGCCACAGGCACCGCCGAGCCCGCGCCCCGCCGGGGCTACCACCACGGCGGACTGCGGGAGGCCCTGATCGAGGCCGGGGTCGCGCTGGCCCGCACCGGAGGGCCGGACGCGGTGGTGCTGAGGGCGGCGAGCCGGGCCGCCGGCGTGTCCCACAACGCCGCCTACCGCCACTTCGCCGACCACGAGGACCTCATCGCGGCCGTCGGCGAGCGCTGCATGCACCACCTCGGCCGGCTCATGCTGGAGCGCGCGGCCCGGGCGACCGCACCGGACCCGGCCACCCGGGCCGCCGACCGGCTGGAGGCCATCGGCCGCGCCTACGTCGACTTCGCCCTCACCGAACCCGGCTGGTTCCGCACCGCGTTCTCCGGAGCCTCACCGGGCGGCAAGCGGCTCTGCGCGACCGAGCCGGAACCGCCGACCGCCGAATCCACCGAAGTCGCCGAAGCCGCAGACCGAGACGTCCGAGCCGACCCGGGGACGGATCCCTACCTGATCCTGGGCGCAGCACTCGACGACCTGGTCGAGGCCGGGGCGATGCCCGCCGAGCACCGCCCCGGTGCCCAGTACGCCGCGTGGTCCGCGGTCCACGGCCTCAGCGCACTCCTGGTCGACGGACCGCTGCGCACGCTGCCGCCCGCGGAGGTCGAGTCCGCCACGCACACCGTCCTGGCGGTCGTCGGGCGCGGCCTGGTGACGCCACCGCCCCCGGCGGGCTGACGGCCGGACAGGTTCCGCCTCACCCGGCCGCGTCGGTCCTGTCGGTCCCGTCGGCCTCCGGCAGCCGGCTCAGCGCGTCGCGCAGCGCGGCCCTCGTCGTGATGCCCAATTTGGGGAAGACGCGGTAGAGGTGCGAACTGACGGTGCGCGGGGACAGCCGGGTCCGCTCGCCGATCTCCTTGTTCGTGAGCCCGCTCGCGGCGAGGTCGGCGATCCGGCGCTCCTGCCAGGTCAGGGCCGCGGGTTCCGGAGCCGCCGGGCCCGAGGGCAGGCCGACTTCGCGCAGCTCGGCGCGGGCCCGGTTCTCCCACGCCGTCGCGCCGAGCCGGTCGAACTCCTCGGCGGCCAGCAGCAGCGGGGCCTGCCGGGCCGCCCGGGGCGCCTTCAGCTGCCGCAGCCTGATGCCGTGCGCCAGGCGGATCCGCGCCAGTTCGAAGGGGAAGTCCTGAGCCTCGGGGTACGCCTCGACGCGCGCGTACGTCCGCGCGGCCTCCGTCAGGTCGTCCGCGGTCATCGCGAGGGCGCCGTAGGCGGACAGGGCCAGCCGCGGGGACGCCTCCGGCAGGCCCGCGTCGCACGCCGCGAGCGCGTGCCGGCGCGCCTGCTCGCGGCGGCCGCTGTACAGCGCGGCCTCGGCCAGTTCGAGCAGCGCCCGCGGGGCGATCTGGTGGGCGTGGCGGTCGAAGCTGCCGGGTGGCGTCATGCCGATGGCGTACAGGTAGGCCGCCTCGAAGTCGCCTTCGGTGAGCGCCGCTCCGGTGGCGATCGCCTCGGTGATCTGGGTGAGCAGGCCGACGCCGCGCGGCCGCGCCCAGGCGTCCACGGCGGACTGCAGCTCGCGCGCCTCGTCGAGCCTCCCCTGCCGGGCGGCGAGCTGCCCGAGGCAGGCGCGGGCGTGGTAGGCGAGCAGGACGTGACCGTGCGCGGTGGCCAGGTCCAGCGCCCGCTGCGCCAGCCGGCGCGCCTCGTCCCACTCGCCGGAGTACATCCGGTCCAGCATCAGCATCCGCAGCAGGACCATGACGCTCGACACGGCGCCGGCCTCCTGCTCGCGCTCGACCGCGCCCCGCAGCTGGGTGCGGTACTGGTTCAGGACGTCGACGTGGGACGCGCAGACCCCCAACCGCGCCAGGTCCCAGGGGGCCAGGTTCGCCGGATCGGCGAACGCCCGCTCCAGGCGCGCCCGCAGGCCGACCCCGCTGCGGGCCACGGCGCTCGCGTCGTGGTACATCGCCGTCAGGGGGTGGACCAGGTCGCCGAGGGCGTCGAGGATGCGGTCCGTCCGCTGCCACAGGGCGGGGTCGCCCGCGTAGTGGGCCATCGTCACCAGGGCGTCCGCCGCGCGGGCCAGCGTCTCGTCACGGGTCAGGGTCTCGTCGCGGCTCAGGGTCCCGTCACCGGTCCGCGCCGCCCCGTCCGCCCGGCGCTCGACCGCCGCCGCGAGCCGCTGGAAGGCGGGCCGGACCGCCCCGGACTGGACGAAGTCGGCGTGGGCGGAGGTGAGCACGGCGGCCAGCGGCTCGGCCGCGCCGGGTTCCGGCTCCGAGCGGTGGAGCAGCCGCTGGGCCTCGTCCAGCAGCGCCGCCTGACCGGCCGTGTAGGCCGCGTCGCCGAGCCGCCGGGAGCGCTGCGCGGGGTCCTCGCTCAGCTCGGCCGCGCGGGTCAGCCAGCTGACGGCGGCCGCCGCGCCGCCGCGCCGGGTCGCGGAGCCGGCCGCGGCTTCCAGCGCCGCCGCCACGGACTCGTCGGGGTCGACGGCCGCCGCGGCCAGGTGGCCGGCGTACCGCTCGACGTCCGCCCGGTGCACCCGGGCCAGTTCGGCGTGCGCGGCGCGGCACTGCTCGGGCGTCGCCAGCTGGACGACGGCGGAGCGCACCAGCGGGTGGCGGAAGACGAAGTCGCCGCCGGCCGCGTCGACGTCGAGCAGACCGGAGGCGGCGGCCTCCTCGACGCCGCGCATCCGGTACCGCGAGCCGTGGTCGCCGCCGCGCTGCCGGCCGGCGGTGCCGTCGAGGGCGCCCCGCAGCAGTTCGGCGCGGGTGCCGGGCTCCAGGCGCTCGATCCGTGCGGCGTAGAGGAGTTGGAGGCGCCGGGGCAGCGGGAGACCGGCGGCGCCCGGCAGACCGCCGCCGGGGTGCGGCGCGGCCGGGCCGGGCGGGAGCTCGTACAGCGCCAGCGGGTTGCCCCGGGCGTGGTCGAGGACGGTGCGGCGGGCGCGCGCGTCGAGCCGTGGACGGTGCAGCTCCAGGAGACGCTCGGCGTCCTCGTCGGACAGCGGCGCCACCGGCAGTTCCGGGAGGCGGGCGTCGTCGAAGCGGGAACGCTCGTCGGCCCGCAGGGCGATCAGCATCTTCACCGGGCCGGCCGCCAGCCGGCGGGCGACGAACCCGCACACCTCGGCGCTGGCGTCGTCCAGCCAGTGCCCGTCGTCGATCAGCAGCGTCAGCGGCCGCTCGGCGCCGGCCGGGGACAGCAGGTCGAGCACGGCGATGCCGAGGGCCATGACGGACGGCGGCTCGCCAGTGCCGCGCCCGAACACGACGTCGAGGAGCGCCCGTTGCCGCGCGCCGAGGCGGGCGGTGCGGTCCAGCACGGGGTAGAGGCACTGGTGCAGCCCGGCGAACGGCAGCTCGGACTCCGCCTCGACCCCCGTGACCCGGATCAGTGCGTGCCCTTCCCGGTCGGCCAGCCCGGCCGCGTGGCCGACCAGGGCGCTCTTGCCCACGCCCGCCTCGCCCCGCAGCACCAGGGCCCGGCCCTCGGGCGCGCTCACGAACGAGGCCAGCGCGGCCAGTTCGCGCTCCCGGCCGATCAGGGGCACGCCCGAGGGGTCGGGGGCGCCGGGCCAGGACCGGATGCCGTCGATGCGGAGCCTGCCATCTGCGGCCACGTCCCGTCCTTCACCACTGATCGGCGCTTGAAGTGCCTCCGACTGTCACACCGATGCAGCAATTTACACGTCCATTGCCATCCGATCATCGTGCTACTTCCTGGGCCCGGGTGCGCCGCGACGTGACGGGCGCCGCGCCTGGGACCGTGTCGGTGCTACTTGGGTGCCGCCGTCATGGAGGCGACCGCCTCCGCCGTGGTGGCCCGGTAGAGGCCCATGCGGGGGTTCAGGACGCGGACGCCGTCGGGGAGCGGGAAGTTCTGGGTGTTCGCGAGGGGCATGTTGGTGCCCTCCTCGTCGGCCAGGACGTTGAGTTCGTTGATGCCGGGGGCGGTGCCGGTGGTGGCGCCGCTCGGGTCGAGGTCGATCACGGCGTAGGCGTTCTTGCCGGCCGGGACCGGGAAGCGCGAAGTCCCGCTGGCGAGCACCGGCTTGATGTTCTTGCTCTGGTCGCGCGCGGCGGAGTTGCCCAGGTCGACCCCCGGGGACGAGCTCAGGGTGCAGGCGCTCGCGCCGGTGTTGCGGACGTCGATGACCCACTGGTTGGGCGCCCCGGCGCGTGCCGTCACGTGGATCGAGAGGTGCTGGATGTCGCACGGATCGGTGGCGGCGCCGGTGCCCCCGGTGGGAGGCGTGTGCGTGGCGGGGCGCGACGCGGCGCCCGTCGGGGGCGTGACGGCTCCCTTGGTGGGCGCCGCGGTGGCCGTCGGGCCCGCGACCGGGTCGGCGTTGTCGGGCCCGCAGGCGGTCAGGGCGAGTCCGGCCCCGACGACGAGGACGGCGGGGACGAGCAGAGGGCGGCGGTTGCGGACGGACATGGTGGCTCCCCGATGACGGTTCGTGCTGACTGCGTGGACACCTCACAGGACGGTCGTCCGACGGCATTCGGTGGCACGCGTGGCGTCACAATCATCAGGACATGACAGGGACGCGACCGTGACATTCCGTCAGGTGTGGCGCGGTTGACACGACGAGCCGTCCGGAGTCGGCCGGTCGAATATTCCCTGCGACATCCACGGCCCTCCCGGGATACTGCTCGCCATGGATGAGATCGAGGTCGTCGTCGCCCATTCCGAGCGCGCGACCCTGCGCGTCGGCGACGTGTTCCTGAAGGTGGACGCCGACCGGGCGCGCATGGACGTCGAGGTCGAGGCGATGGCCCTGGCGCCGGTGCCGACGCCGGAGGTGCTGTGGTACGAGCCGCCCGTGCTCGCGATCGCCGCACTGCCGGGGCGGGCGCTCGGCCGGCTCGGCGAACCGTCGGCCGCGTCACCGGCGGCGTGGGCCGCGGCCGGCGCCGCCGCACGCAGGCTGCACGACGCGCCGTTGCCGCCGTGGTCGGCCCGGGGAGTGGACGAGTTGGCGGCGGACCTCGACCGCGAGTGCGCGTGGCTCGTGGCGAACGCCGTCCTGCCCGCCGACCTCGTCACCCGCAACCGGCGGGTCGCCGAGGCCGCGCTGCGGCCGTGGACCCCGGTGTTCACGCACGGCGACCTGCAGACCGGTCACGTGTTCGTCGACGGCGACGAGGTCACCGGCATCATCGACTGGTCCGAGGCCGCCCGGGGCGACGCCCTGTTCGACCTCGCCGTCCTGACGCTCGGCCACGAGGAGCACCTCGGCGACGTCCTCGCCGGCTACGGCGCCGACGTGGACGTCGACGTGATCCGCGCGTGGTGGTCGTTGCGGAGCCTGCTGGCGAGCCGCTGGCTGGTCGAGCACGGCTTCGACCCGTCCGCGCCGGGCTGCGAGTTCGACGTGCTCAAGGCCCGGATGTAGGAAGCCCGCGCGGGCGAAACGCTGCACAGACGCTGCGAGTGGTCTCGGTCATCCGCCCGGCCGCACCGTTGCCGTGTGACCCTCTGCACGCAGCAGCGACCCGATGTGCAGCCCCTCCCCTGGATCAACGACGTGGCGCCCGAGGAGTTGTGCCGGCTCGTCGTGGCCGTGGCGGGCGGGAGCGAGGAGGCCTTCGCCCGGCTGTACGACGCCGTCGCCGGACCGGTCTACGGCACCGCCGTCCGGACGCTGCGCAATCCGGCGCACGCCGAGGAGGTGGCGCAGGAGGTGCTGCTGGAGGTGTGGCGCGGGGCAGCCGGGTACCGGCCGGAGCGGGGCACGGTGATGGCGTGGGTGCTCACGATCGCCCGCCGCCGCGCCGTGGACCGGGTCAGGTCGGTGCAGGCCGCGTCGGACCGGGAGACGCGCGCCGCGTCGCTCGAACCGCCCGTCGGCGAGTCGGTCGTCGACCTGGTGGAACGCGAGCTGGACGTGGAGCGGGTACGGGCCGCGCTCGCGGGGCTGAGCCGGGTGCAGCGCGAGTCGCTGGTGCTGGCGTACTACGGCGGGTACTCGCAGCGTGAGATCGCGCAGATGCTCCGCGTGCCGCTGGGCACGGTCAAGACGCGCATGCGGGACGGGCTGATCCGGCTGCGGGCGTCGTTCGCCACCGGTCCTGCGGTCGGCCTCGGATGAGTGCCGGCCCGAAGGCCGTCGGCCGGGACCGCCGGCCGGACGACAATGGGTGCACCTCCGGTGACTCTCCGGGGGCTTCGGACACCCCGTTCCCGGAGGACCTGATGGCCGAACCGCCCGTGCCCGACGCCGGGATGCCCACCGGGAGCGTGGCCCGGCGCCTGGGCGTGTCGCCGACGACGGTCCGCTCGTGGGAGCGCCGCTACGGCATCGGCCCGTCGGACCGGGAGCCCGGGCACCACCGCCGCTGGAGCGCGCGGGACATCGCGGTGCTGGAGGCCATGTGCCGGCTGACGGCCCGTGGTGTCCCGCCGGGCGAGGCCGCGCGGGTGGTCCTCGCGACGGCGAGTGCGGAGCCGTTCCAGCCCGAGGAGACGGCGACCGCACGCCCCGGGGGAAGCCGGGCGCTGCGCGTGGGGACGGTACGCCCCGAGTGCCGCGGCCTGGCCCGGGCGGCCGTACGGCTGGACGCCCCGGAGGTGGCCCGGATCCTGCGCGACGCCGTCCACGCGCTGGGGGTCGTGGACGCGTGGACGGAGGTGATGATGCCCGCGCTGCGCGCCGCCGGCCGCAAGTGGGCCGCCGAGGGCGAGCAGTACGTCGAGGTCGAGCACCTGCTGTCCTGGCACGTGGCCTCGGTGCTGCGGCATGCCGCCGTACAGCCCGCGGAGGTCCGGGCGGTGCCGCCGGTCGTGCTGGCCGCGATGCCCGCCGAGCGGCACACGCTGCCGCTGGACGCCACCGCGGCCGGGCTGACCGCGCGCGCCCTGCCGTTCCGGATGCTCGGGTCGACGGTCCCGCCGCGGGCGCTGCTCGACGCGGTGCAGCGGATCGGCCCGGGTGCGGTGATGCTCTGGTCGCAGGACCGGCGGACGGCCGACCGGCAGCTGGTGCGGCGGGTGACCGACAGTGCGTGGGGGCCGCGCGGCTCCCGCGGCCGGGCGGTGGTGCTGGTCGCCGGTCCCGGCTGGGACCGCTCCCGGCTGCCGGCCCGCACCGCGAGCCCCCGCACCCTGGCGGGCGCGCTCGACCTGCTGGAGGAAGCGGTCGTCCCGTAGTCCCGGCCGCGGCACATCGCCGGCGCCACGGCCCGATCCGCCGGCCGATGCCCCGACCAATCCGCCGAATGGACGGCTCCGAAGGTTCGGTGCAGACAGCACCCGGGCCGCACCCGCGGCCCCGACGAACCGAGGGGCCTTCGTGACGACAGTCGACACCGTCTCCACCTCCGGAGCCGTCCCGCGGCCCCGGAGCGGACCGCCCGTGCGCCACGCGGTGGTGGTGGGCGCCGGCGTGGCCGGGCTCACCGCCGCGTACGAGCTGTCCGGGGCGGGCGTGCGGGTCGAGCTGTTCGAGGCGGACGAGCGGCTCGGCGGGCACGCGCACACGCAGGAGGCCGTCGGGCCGGCCGGGCGCGCGGCGGCCCTGGACACCGGGTTCCTGGTGCACAACGAGCGCACCTACCCGCACCTCGTGCGGCTGTTCGCCGAGCTCGGTGTTCGCACCCGGGCCAGCGACATGAGCCTGTCCGTGCACTGCGACGGGTGCGGCCTGGAGTACGCCGGTGCGCGCGGCCCGGCCGGTCTGCTGGCCCGGCCCGGGGCCGCGCTGCGCGGCCGGTACCTGCGGATGCTGGCCGAGGTGCCGCGCTTCCACCGGCGGGCCCGCCGCCTGCTCGCGAGGCCCGGGGACGACGGCCCCAGCCTGCGCGAGTTCCTCGCCACCGAGGGCTTCTCGCCGTACTTCGTGAGCCACTTCATGACGCCCGTGGTCTCGGCGGTGTGGTCGTGCGCGCCGGATCTCGCGGGCGACTACCCGGCGCGCTACCTGTTCAGGTTCCTCGACAACCACGGCCTCCTCAGCGTGAACGGCTCGCCGACCTGGCGCACGGTCGTCGGCGGCTCCCGGACGTACGTCGAGCGGATCGCCGGGAAGCTCGCCGAGCGGCAGGGCACGGTGCACCGGTCGGCCCCCGTCCGGGCGGTGCGCCGCCACCCGGGCGGCGTCACGGTCGTCACCGCGGACGGACGGCGCACCCGGGCGGACGCCGTGGTGATCGCCACCCACGCCGACCAGGCGCTGCGGCTGCTCACCGACCCGACCGACGCCGAGCTGGAGGTCCTCAGCGCCTTCCGGTACTCGCGCAACCCGACCGTCCTGCACCGCGATTCCTCCCTCCTCCCGGAGGCCGGCTGGGCCCGGGCCTCGTGGAACTACCGGATGCCCGCGTGCGACGGCCCCGCCGACCGGGTGCGGGTGAGCTACCACCTCAACCGGCTGCTACGGCTGGACACCGGCGACGACTACCTGGTCACGCTCAACGAGGACGAGCACGACACCGTCCCCGAGGACCTGGTGGTCTCCCGCACGGTCTACGAGCACCCGATCTACACCGCCGGGACCGTCGCCGCCCAGCGCCGCCTCCCCGAACTCGCCACCGCCACAACCGCGTTCGCCGGCGCGTACCACGGCTGGGGGTTCCACGAGGACGGCTGCCGCTCGGGTGTCCGCGCGGCCCTGTCCCTGCTCGGGGCGGAGGCGCCGTGACCGCCGACGTCCGCCGCCTGCCCGGCCCCTGGGGCGCCGTGCTGTACGACACGCGCATCGCCCACGTGCGCACGGCCCCGCTGCGGCACGCCTTCCGGCACCGCGGCTACCTGTGGCTGGTGGATCTCGACCGGCTCCCCCGACTCCCCTGGCCGCTGGGAGCACTGGCCTCCTTCCGGCCCCGAGACCACCACCTCGACCCCGGCTACGGGAACGCGACGATCCGGCAGGATCTCCGGGACCACCTCGCCGCCCGGGGTGTGCACCTGGGCCGCGGCCAGGTACTGATGCTCACTCAGGCCAGGTCGCTCGGGCACGTGTTCAACCCCCTCACCGTGTACTGGTGCCGCGACGAGGCCGGGCGCCCGCTCTGCACCGTCGCCGAGGTGCACAACACTTACGGCGGCCGCCACCGCTACCTGCTGCGCCCGGACGCCGAGGGCCTGGCCGGGACGCCGAAGGAGTTCCACGTCTCGCCGTTCTTCCCGGTCGACGGCGGCTACCGGATGTCCCTGCCGGAGCCGGGCGAGCACCTCCGCCTCGCCGTCCACCTGGAGCGCCCCGGCGGGCGCGTCTTCACCGCCACCGTGCGCGGTACCGCTCACCCGGCGAGCCCCGCCGCCCTGCTGCGGGCCGCCCTGCGGCACCCGTTCGCCACGCAGGCCGTGAGCCTGCACATCCGCTACCAGGGCGTCCGGCTGTGGCTGCGCGGCCTGCCCGTTCACCCCAGGCCCGTTCACCCCCGGCCCGTCCCCGACAGCGCCCAGCCCGCCGCCGGGCACCCCGTACGCGAGGAAGAGGTGCCCTCCGCATGACCACCACCCCGGCCGCCCCGCGGTCGGCGCCACCCGCCCCGCCGACCCCGGTCGTCGACCCCGCCCGCTGGCCCGACGTCGCCCGCGTGCCGCACGCCCCGCTGCGCGCCGCCGTCGCCGGCCGGCTGCTGAGCCGGGTCGCCGCCCGCCGCGGCCTGCGCGTCGAACTGCCCGGCGGGCGCGTCCTGCGCCCCGCCGCACCCGGCGCCCCCGTCCTGCGGCTGCACCACCCGCGGGCGTTCCTCCACCGCGTCGGCGAGAGCGGCCTGATCGGCTTCGGCGAGGCCTACCAGGCCGGCGACTGGGACAGCCCCGACCTGACCGCGCTGCTCACCGCGCTCGCCGCCGCCCCGCAGACCCTCGTCCCGGCCGGCACCCGCTGGCTGCGCCGGCTGTACGTCCAGCGCCCGCCGGCCGCCGAGTCGTCCACGGTCGACGGCGCCCGGCGCAACATCCCGCGCCACTACGACCTGTCGAACGACCTGTTCGCGCTCTTCCTCGACCCGACCATGACCTACTCGGCGGCGCTCTTCCCGACCGGCCCCGGCCGGGCGCCGCTCGCGACCTGGGACGGCCTGACCACCGCCCAGCACCGCAAGATCGACCGGCTGCTCGACCTCGCCGGCGTCGGCCCCGGCACCCGGCTGCTGGAGATCGGCACCGGCTGGGGCGAACTGGCGCTGCGGGCGGCCGCGCGCGGCGCCCGGGTGGTCAGCCTCACGCTGTCCGAGGAACAGCTCGCCCTCGCCCGCCGCCGGATCGCCGAGGCCGGGTACGAGGGACGGGCCGAGGTGCGGCTCTGCGACTACCGCGCCGCCGAGGGCGCGTACGACGCCGTGGTCAGCGCGGAGATGATCGAGGCCGTCGGACGGCCGTTCTGGCCGGGCTACTTCCGCACGCTCGACCGGGTCCTCGCACCCGGCGGACGCGTCGCCCTGCAGGCGATCACCATGCCGCACGACCGGATGACCGCGAGCAGCCGCACCTACACGTGGATCCTCAAGTACGTCTTCCCGGGCGGCCTGATCCCGTCCCTGCGGGCGGTCTCCGAGACCGCCGCCCGGCACACCGCCCTGCGCGTGCGCGCGGCCGACGCGTACGGGCCGCACTACGCCGAGACGCTGCGGCTGTGGCGCGAGCGGTTCACCGCGCACGCCGGCCAGGTCGCGGCACTCGGCTTCGACGACGTGTTCCGGCGCACCTGGGAGCTGTACCTCGCGCACTCCGAGGCCGGGTTCCGCGCCGGCTACCTGGACGTCCACCAGATCCTCCTCACCCGCGGGGCGCCCTCGTGAGCCGGGCCGTCCCGGACGGCGGCGCGTTCGCGCTCAACCTCGCCGTCACCGCCGCCGCCGTCCTCGCGATCATGCTCGCGACGTTCGTCGTCGGGGTGCGCACCGGCCGGCACCGGGCGGTCGACGTCGCGTGGGGCCTGGCGTTCGCCGAACTCGCGCTCGTCGGCTACCTCCTGTCGGACGGCCGGGGCGACCCCGGCCGGCGGGTGCTCGTCACCGTGCTCGTCGCGGTGTGGGGCGTCCGGCTCTCCGCCCACCTGTGGTGGCGCGCCCGGGGCCTGCCGGAGGACCGGCGCTACGCCCGCATGCTCGCCCGCGTGCCCGAGGGCCCGGCCCGCGTCCGGTACGCGCTGCGCAAGGTGTACCTGCTCCAGGCCGCGATCGTCTGGTTCGTCTCGCTGCCCGTCCAGGCGGCGCAGTACGTGCCGTCCCCGCCCGGCGCGCTCGCCTGGGCCGGGGTCGGGCTGTGGAGCGTCGGCCTGGCCTTCGAGGCGGTCGGCGATCGGCAGCTCACCCGCTTCAAGGCCGACCCCGCCAACCGGGGCCGGATCATGGACCGCGGCCTGTGGCGCTACACCCGCCACCCCAACTACTTCGGCGACGCGTGCGTCTGGTGGGGCGTCTTCCTGCTCGTCGCCGACACGCCCGTCGGATGGGCGTTCGTCCTCAGCCCCCTCCTGATGACCTGGTTGCTGGCGTTCGGCAGCGGAAAGCCGATGCTGGAGCGCCGGCTCGCCGCCGAACGCCCCGGCTGGGCCGAGTACGCGGCCCGCACCAGCGGGTTCGTGCCGCTGCCGCCGCGCCGGGACCCGAGCACCCCGACCGCACCACCTGCGAGGCCCCACCCGTGACCGTCTCCATCGCCCTGTTCACCCAGGACCTGCGCCTGCACGACAACCCCGTCCTGCACGCCGCCCGCGCCGCGGGCGACGAGGTCGTGCCGCTGTTCGTCCTCGACCCCGCCGTCGAGGCCGCCGGCTTCGCCGCCCCCAACCGGCTGGCGTTCCTCGCCGACTGCCTCGCCGACCTGGACGCCTCGCTGCGGCGCACCGGCTCCCGGCTCGTGCTGCGCCGCGGTGACACCGCCGAGCAGGCGGCGCGCGTGGCGACCGAGGCCGCCGCGGGCACCGTCCACCTCGCCGCCGGGGTCAGCGCCTACGCCCGGCGGCGCGAGGCCGCGCTGCGCAAGCACTTCGGCGACCGCCTGCACGTCCACGACGCCTCGCTGACGGTCGTCGGAGCGGGCCGGCTCACCCCGGCGAACCGCGACCACTACGCGGTCTTCACCCCGTACCACCGCGTCTGGCAGGAGGCCCCCTGGCGGACCGTCCTGGGCGCGCCCCGGAAGCTCGACACGCCGGACGGCATCGGCGGCGAGCACCTGCCCACCGCCCGCCCGGCCTCGCCCGCCCTGCCACGCGGAGGTGAAACGGCCGCCCGCGAGGCCCGGCGCCGCTGGGACATCGACGCGTACGCCGACATCCACGACGACCTCGCCGCCGACGCCACGTCCCGTCTCTCCCCCTACCTGCACTTCGGCTGCCTGTCCCCCACCGAACTCGCCGTCCGCGCCCAGCAGCACGGCGGTGACGGAGCCCAGGCCTTCGTCCGGCAGCTCGCCTGGCGCGACTTCCACCACCAGGTCCTCGCCGCCCGCCCCCACGCCGCCCGGCGGGACTACCGCACCAAGGACGACCACTGGCACCACGACGACGGCGAGGCCGAGGCGTGGCGCCGGGGCCGCACCGGCTATCCGATCATCGACGCGGCGATGCGCCAGCTCGCCCACGAGGGCTGGATGCACAACCGCGGCCGGCTGCTGACGGCCAGCTTCCTCGCGAAGAGCCTCTACCTGGACTGGCGCATCGGCGCCGCCCACTTCCTCTCCCTGCTCGTCGACGGCGACGTGGCCAACAACCAGCTCAACTGGCAGTGGGTCGCGGGGACCGGCACCGACACCCGCCCCAACCGGGTCCTCAACCCGCTGCGCCAGGCCGACCGCTACGACCCGGACGGGACGTACGTCCGCCGGTGGGTGCCCGAACTCGCCCACCTCCCGGGGGCCACCATCCACCGCCCCTGGCTCCTCGCCCCCGACTACCCGGCGCCGATCATCGACCCCGACACGCTCACCGCGCGGCTGCGGCACGCCCGGGGCCTGGACTGACAGGGTGGCCCGGCGGGCTCCGCCGATCCGACCGGGCCACCGGCTCCGAAGACCGCGCGACGCCTTCCTAGGACCCCGACACGAACCGCCCGACATGAGCGACCCGACATGAGCGGCCCGACATGAACCGCCCGACATGAACAACCCGCCCCCCACCCCGCCGCGCTGCCTGGTGACCGGCGCGACCGGCTACATCGGCGGCCGCCTCGTCCCCGAGCTGCTCGCCCGCGGCCACCCCGTCCGCTGCCTGGTGCGCGACCCCGGACGGCTGCGGGACCAGCCCTGGCGGGCGCGGGTCGAGACCGCCGTCGGCGACGTCACCCGGCCCGCCACCCTCACCGGCGCCTTCGACGGCGTGGACGTCGCCTACTACCTCGTCCACTCCCTCGGCACCGGCCCCTCGTTCGAGGCCACCGACCGGGAGGCCGCCCACGCCTTCGGAGCCGCCGCAGCGGCCGCGGGGGTCTCCCGGATCGTCTACCTCGGCGGGCTCGTCCCCGACGGCGTCGACGAGAGCGGGCTCTCCCCGCACCTGCGCTCCCGCGCCGAGGTCGGCCGCATCCTGCGCGCCAGCGGCGTGCCGACGGCCGAACTGCGCGCCGCCGTCATCATCGGCTCCGGCAGCGCCTCCTTCGAGATGCTCCGCCACCTCACCGAGCGCCTGCCCGCGATGGTCACCCCGCGCTGGGTCGCCACCCGCATCCAGCCCATCGCCGTCCGCGACGTCCTGCGCTACCTGGCCGGCGCCGCGCTCCTGCCACCGTCGGTCAACCGGACCTTCGACATCGGCGGGCCCGACGTCCTCACCTACCGCGAGATGATGCGGCGCTACGCCCGGATCGCGGGCCTGCGCCGACGCGTCATCCTCCCTGTCCCCGTGCTCACTCCCGGGCTCTCCAGCCACTGGGTCGGCCTCGTCACCCCGGTTCCCGGCTCCATCGCCCGGCCGCTCGTCGAGTCCCTGCGCCACGAGGTCGTGTGCGGCGAGCACGACCTCGCCCGGTGGGTGCCCGACCCGCCGGAGGGCCTGACCGGCTTCGACCGGGCCGTGGCGCTCGCCCTGCGCCGCATCAAGGACGCCGACGTCGCCACCCGCTGGTCCTCCGCCTCCCTGCCCGGCGCCCCGAGCGACCCGCTGCCCACCGACCCCGACTGGGCCGGCGGCAGCCTCTACCAGGACCTCAGGGAACGCACGGTCGCCGCCGCACCGGCCGACGTCTGGCGCGTGGTCGAAGGCATCGGCGGCGACAACGGCTGGTACTCCTTCCCCCTCGCCTGGGCCCTGCGCGGCCTCCTCGACCGCCTGGCCGGCGGCGTCGGCCTGCGCCGGGGCCGCCGCGATCCGGCCCGCCTGCGGGTCGGGGACTCGCTCGACTTCTGGCGGGTCGAGGAGATCGAACCGGGCCGCCTGCTCCGGCTGCGCGCCGAGATGCGGCTCCCCGGCCTGGCCTGGCTGGAGCTCTCCGTCACCCCGGACGGGGACCACGGCACCCGCTACCGGCAGCGCGCGCTGTTCCACCCGCACGGCCTGGCCGGACACGCCTACTGGTGGTCGGTCGCGCCGTTCCACTCGGTGGTCTTCGGCCGGATGGCCCGCAACGTCACCGAACGCGCCCGCCGGGCGGGCTGAGCGTCAACAGCCACCGCCAGCGGGGCAGCTCGGTACCGCAACAGGCGAGCGCGAGGACGGAGACGAGCACCGCCGCCCACACCGGGAACAGCAGCCACGCGGCGGCGACGGCCCCCGCGAGCTCGGCGAGCACCATCAGGACCGTGACCCACCCGGGCACCGCGACGACCGTCCCCGGCTTGTCCCCGGGCGTCTGCAGCACGGCCGGCACGCCGATCAGCACGACGTCCACCCCGATCGCCAGCAGCACCGAGTGCGGCCACAGCGCGATCGGCAGCCCGATCCACCCCACCAGCTCCAGCCCGGCCCTCAACCCGGTGGCGTACCAGGGCTCTTCGTACGTCCGCGCCATCGTCGCCTCTCCCCCGTCCACGAGTGCCGGGGCAGCGTAGCGCGCAACGGACCCCGGGCCCACCCGTCCCGCCGGTCCGGACGGCGGCGCTGGCGTTGACGTCGGCGTCAAGGTCTAGCGTTCTCTCCATGCGGATCGGCGAACTGGCGGCACAGGCGGGGACGACCACCCGCACCCTTCGGTACTACGAGTCGCGCGGGCTGCTGCCCGCCCGGCGCAACGGCAACGGGTACCGGGCGTATGACGAGGCGGACCTGCGGCTCCTGCGGCAGATCCGGACGCTCCAGGGCTTCGGCTTCGACCTGGAGCAGACCCGCCCGTTCGTCGAGTGCCTCCAGGCTGGACACCCGGAGGGCGACTCCTGCCCCGCGTCGCTGGACGTCTGCCGCGGCCGGCTCGCCGAGCTGGACGAGTGCCTGGCGCGGCTGCACGAGGTGCGCGACCGGGTCGCCGCCCAGCTGGCCCGCGCCGAGCTCCGGGTCGAGGCCGAGCATCCGGGCGGGCCCGAACCGCACTGCGAGCTTTCCACCAACCATGCCCAGACGAAGGAGAGTTGAGATGACGGGAACGGAAATTCCGGCCGTGACGGACGCGAGCTTCGCCGCCGAGGTGCTCGCGGCCGACGTGCCCGTCCTGGTGAAGTTCACCGCCGACTGGTGCCCGCCGTGCCGGATGGTCGCGCCGGTGCTCGCGGAGATCGCCCGGGAGAAGGCCGGGGAGCTCAAGGTCGTCCAGCTGGACGTCGACACCAACCCCGAGTCCCAGGCGGCCTACTCGATCCTCTCCATGCCGACGATGGTGCTCTTCCGCAACGGCGAGCCCGTGCGCAGCATCGTCGGCGCGCGGGCGAAGGCCCGGCTGCTGCGGGACCTGGCCGACGTCATCTGACGGCCGGACCTCGGGCGCACCCGTCGGCCAGGACCCGGCGGGTGCCGAGGGCCAGCAGGACCACCCCGGCCGACGCCGCCAGGGCGAGCGCCCGTTCCGCGTAGCCGGCGCCGGCGTGGCCGTGCAGCCCGATGAAGGCGATCACGCCGATGAACATCACCGGGCTGAAGGCCAGGGCGCCCCCGGACCAGCCCTGCCACGCCGGGTTCGCGCGGAAGTGGGCGGCCAGGACGGACGGGGTGATCACCATGACCGGGAAGCCGACGAACGAGATCGCCAGGTGCCCCGTCGCCTGCCACGAGCCGGACCCGAGGCCCTGGACGCACCCGGGGTCGGCGGCCCGGCAGTCGAGGCGGAAGAGGACGTCCCACACGTTGTCCAGGCCCAGCGGGGACGCGGCGACGAGCCAGGCCCCCGCCGGTCGCCGCCCGCCGGGGGCGGCCAGGGCCGGGCCCAGCGCGAAGAGGGCGAACGCGATGGTCAGGACGCCCGCGACGCCCTGCGCCGCGAGCACGAGCCCCGCGTGATCGGCCGTCCGCGCGCCCAGGTCGCTGATGCCGTGCGCGGAGCTGCGGTAGCCCCGCCCCTCTGTGATCCCGCCGACCGACCACACGGCGGCGAAGAGGACTTGGGCGACGACCGCTCCCCGGACAAGTGCCATCCGCATGCTCTGGTCCCCCCGACGCCCATCCCCCGTTGATACAGTTGTATCAGATGGAGGGCGTCGCGGAAGAGCCGCCGCCCTCCGACCCGGCACGCCGTACCGCAGCACGCCTTACCGCGGCACCGCTTACCGCAGCGCCTCCGCGAGCACCTCGCCCAGCGGCGGTCCGTCCATCGCCGCGCGCAACTCCTCGACGGCAGAGAGCCGTTCCGCCGCCCCGAGCGCCAGGTACTGTCCAATCCGCTCGTTCAGGCAGCGGCGGAACCGGTCGTAGTGGCCGTCGTCGCGGCGGATCCGCCCGGCCAGCTCGACCAGCGCCGCCGTCCCCGTGAAGTCGTCCTCCGGGACCGGGCGGTCGGGCAGCAGGTCGGCCAGGCCGACGGCGGTCTTGGCGAACAGCGTCCGCTCCAGCCGGCGGACGGTGAACAGGTGCGCGTAGTGCTGCTCGGGCAGCGCGAGCGGGAGGCGGCCGAGCGCCAGCGCCTCGTGGAGGGCGGTCAGGCCGGGGGTGAGCAGGTAGTGCGGGGTGGAGGCGACGTGCCGGAGCAGCTCTCGCTGCGGCACCAGCCGGCAGTCCGCCCGCCGTCCGTCCACCGTGACCGTGCGCGCCCGCCGGCCGCCGAACGGCCCGCCGCAGACCAGGACGCGGCGGAACCGGGGCCAGTCGCGCAGCAGGTCGGGCAGCCAGCGCTCGATCAGCAGCAGGTAGTCGTTGTGCTCGTCGAAGTCGAGCAGGAAGTTGCGGAACCCGCCGAGGTTGATCAACAGGTCGTACTCCGACGCGGCCGGCTCCGCGCTCGCCGCCGCCCGCAGCCCGTCGTGATCGACCAGCGCGCCGGTCGTCCGGGGCACCCGCCCCACCCCCAGTCCGGCGAACTCCGCGATCCGCTGCCGCACCCCGGGGAAGTTCTGCACCAGCCCGTGGGTGGCCAGCAGGTGGGCGGCCACCACCCGCTCGTGCGGGGACAGTTCACCGAGGTGCCGGTCCGCCGCCCCGAACCCGGACCGCGGAAGCGTCTCGCAGAGCCGCAGGATCTCCGCGAGCGGCCGTTCCAGGCGCCAGAACGCGAACAGGCTGTCCAGCAGGACCACCGGCCGGTCCGCCAGCACGCCGTGCAGCACGAGGTCGGCGTCCATCACGGACACCACGCGGTCGCAGCCGGCCAGCAGCCGGCCCAGGTCCGCGTCGCGCGGGGCCGGCGAGCGGATCTCGTCGAAGGCGTCCGGATTGCAGTGCGCGAACTCGGCGGCCACGCCGTCCCCGACGAAGATCCGCTCGTGGCCGCTCAACGCGCGCGAGACCGCGACGAGTTCGGCCGCCGGCCCGAACCCGCAGTTCTGCGCCCCCATCACGAGTCTCACGACACCTCCTCCAGACCCGCCGGCACCGCCGCGGACCCGGCCGGGAGTGCGTCCAGCACGGCGCCCAACTGCCGGGCGAACTCCTCCGGATGCTTGGCGTACCCGGCGTGGCCGCCCGGGAAGAGCGCCAGGTCGCGGCCGAGGAGGGCCGCGAGAGCGGCGACCGGACGGTGGATCAGGTAGCCGCGCGACTCCAGGCCGCCGGCCGGCGTGATCCGGTCGGCGAGCCCGCTGAGCGCGGCGACGTCCAGGGGGAACGCGGTCGTCGGGCGCATGACGTGGGCCAGGAAGAACTCGGTGTTGTCCCGCACTTCGGGCAGCGCGGGCGCCGGCCGTCCGCCGAAGGCGCCCGCGAGGCTCAGCATCGCCGCCGCGGCCCCGTCCCGCCGGTAGGTCTCGTGCACCTCCTCGAAGAACGCGACCTGCGCCTCGCCGTCCGGCAACAACCGCATCGCCGGGGGCTCGTGGGCGACCACCGCGGCCACGCGGTCGGGGTGCGTCCGCAGCAGTTCGAGGGCCACGAGCGCCCCGGCGCAGCTCCCCAGGGCGAGCACCGGTTCGTCGCCCACGGCGTGCCGGTCGAGCAGCCGGAGCGCGTCCTGCGCCTGGACGTCGACCCGCTGGTCGACCGGCGGCCCGTGGAGGGGGCTGCGGGAGATTCCGCGCGGGTCGTAGCTCAGCACCCGGTAGCGGGTGGCGAGTTGCTCGGCCAGTGGTTCGAACACCGCCGCGTCCGAGGCGCCGCCGGGCACCAGCAGGAGCAGTGGTCCGGTGCCTCTGAGCTCGTGGTGCAGGCGCGCCCCGGGAACGTCCAGGGTGCCGGTCTCCAGCGCTGCCATCACGTGCTCCAGGCGCGTTCCGGTGTCGGGCGGTCCCCGGCAGGATACCCACCGGACGCGAACGTTCCGGTGATCCGACGCGCTGGCGGAAACCGGCCGGAACGCGAGTGCGCCCCGGCACGGAAATCGCCTCAGGATCCTCCCGGACAGCACACAGCACACGAATTGATCGAAGCACCTTGCGTCACACTGATCGAGCACAGACTCTCCGGTAAGGACACGTCATAATCGGAGTATGGACTTTGGGTTGTCGGTCGCGTAGCGTGGCCGCCGTCGATCTCATCGACTTCTCATGTCTCCGGGGGTTTCACTTGGCATCGGAGTATTCAATCGCCATCATCGGCATGGGTTCTCGCGGGTGCAGCATCCTTGAACGGATCGTCACCCTGGCGCCCAGGATCGGAAAGCACGGCGCACCACCCGGCCGGTTACGCGTGGAGATCATCGACCCTTTATCCGAGGGCGAGGGACTCCATTCCGTCTCGCAACCCGACTACTTACTGCTGAATACCTTGTGCGGCGAGATATCGATGTTCCCCGACCGGGACGCGGTCGGGGCGTACGCGGGCGAGGCCGGCCCGAGCCTGTACGAGTGGGTGACCGAACGCGGTCTGATGATCGCCGGGGACGGGCACACGGTGGGCCGCACCGGCCGTCCGGTCCGGCCGAACGACTTCCTGCCCAGGCGGCTGCTGGGCGAGTACCTGCAGTGGTTCCTCGCCCGACTGCGCGAGCGGGCCCCGTCCTGGCTGAGCGTGACCGTGCACCGCTCCCGGGCGACCTCGCTGGCCTCGGATCCCGGCTCCGGCGTCCGGATCGGCCTCGCCGACGGTTCCACGGTCGGCACCGATTACGCCTTCCTGACCGTCGGTCACGTCCCCAACCGGGAGAATTCCCCGCCGATCGCAGCCGAATTCCCGTCGGCCGCCACCCGGCACATCGGCGACCCGTACCCGATCCCCGACAAGCTCGCCGTGATCCCGCCGGAGGATTCGGTGGCGGTCGCCGGATTCGGCCTGTCGGCCATGGACGTCATCGCCGCATTGACGGTCGGCCGCGGCGGCCGATTCGTCCCGGACGGCCGGCGGCTGCGCTACCGGCCCGGCGGCGCCGAACCGGAATTGCTCCTCTATTCCCGTTCCGGAGTCCCGTTCCGGGCCCGCCCGCACCGCATGCGAATGAGCAGCCGCTTTCAGCCGCTCGTCCTCACCCGGGCGACGGTGGCCGAGTTCCGCGAGGCCGGGCCCCTCGACTTCGACGACTGCCTGTTCCCGCTGCTGCTGACCGAGATGCGGATCGCCTACCACCGGTGCCGCGCCCTGGTCGAGGGCGGCGCCGACGCCGAGGCGGCGCTCGCCGCCGAGCTCACCGCGGCGGCCGACACCGACAAGCTCCCCGCGACGCTCGACCTGCTCGACCAACTGCACGGCCCCTTCGACCCGTTGAAGGCCTGGGACGACTCGGCCGCCATGGAGCTGCACGACAGCGCCAGCTATCAGCACTGGCTGGCGGAAACGATTCGCCACGATCTCGTCGAGGCCGACCGCGGACTGGACCACAGCCCCCTGAAGGCAGCCCTGGAGGCCGTCCGCGAGGTCCGCGACACCCTGCGCGACGCCGTCAACTTCGGCGGCCTGACGAACGCCTCCCTCGACCGGTTCCTGCGCACCACCGTGCCGCTGTTCAACCGTGCGGTGGTGGGCCCCCAGAAGGAGCGGCACGCCGAACTCCTCGCCCTCATCGAGGCGCGGGTCGTGCGCACGCCGTTCGGTGCGGCCCCGTCGGTGCACTGGAACGACGACGGCGGCCGGTGGACGATCGCCTCGACCCGCCTGGCGACCCCGCACCGCGAGGACGTCGACTGGCTCTGCGCGGGCAACTCGCCCTGGCCCGCCGTGGACTCCTCCGCCAGCCCGCTGATCCGCTCCCTCCACGAGGACGGCCGGATCCGCCGTCTGCTCCCGGAGAGCACCGCCGTGCGGGGCGCCGACGTCGACGCCTCGCTACACCCGGTCGACGCCGCCGGCGTGAGCGACCCGCGGCTCTGGCTGATCGGGCCCCTGTGCGAGGGCGCCACCTTCTACAACCACCTCGTTCCGACCCCCGGATACTCGCGCGCCTTCGTCGACGCCCACCGCTGCGTCGCGGAGCTCTTCGCCCTGGACAACGAGAGGAACGCCCAGTGACCACCGACACCGCCGCCGGCCGCCCCGGCGCCGCCAACGCGCAGGACGAACTCGCCAAGGGCCAGTGGAACGACGCCTACCGGCTGGAGGACGGCCACACCAACCTCTGGGGCGACCCGCCGGTGCCCTACGTCGTGAACGCGGCCAAGCTGTTCGCCGACCACGACGCCTTCGTGGTCCTGGACCTGCCGTGCGGCGACGGCCGCAACCTGCCGCCGCTCGCCCAGGCGGCCACCGTCGTCCTCGGCGGCGACACCTCCCGCAACGCGATGGGGATCGCCCGCCGGGTGGTGGCCAAGGCCAACGCCGACAACGTCGTCTTCAAGGTGACCGACGCCTTCGCCACCGGGCTGCCCGACGACTCCGTCGACGGGATCTTCTGCTGGGACCTCCTCGGCCACCTCACCGAGCCCGTCAAGGCGCTCCAGGAGCTGTACCGGATCTGCCGCCCCGGCGGTCACGTCGTCGCGAACATGTGGACGATGAACGACTGTCAGGTCGGCGACCCCGGCATGAAGGAGGTCCGGCCGAAGGAGTACCTGGACCACGCCGACTTCTACTGCCGCTTCTTCGACCGCCCCGACCTCGACGCCTACCTCGCCGACGCCGGGCTCGCCGACGAGGTCGCCGCGGTGGAGCTGCTGCGCTGGATGGAGCCCCCGCACGCCGGCTACCGGCCCTACTTCCACGAGCACGAGAGCCTGGCCTTCACCATCCGGAAGAAAGGTCGGTGACCCGTGGCGGCTCCCCTGACCGGAAGGATCACCGCGAACCCGCACACCCTGCTCCACGAGGAGGTCCTGGCCCCCCAGTTCGAGTTCGAGCTGGAGCACCTCCTGCCCTGGTACCTGGCGATCGAGAAGGTGCTCGCCCTGGAGTACCTGCGGATGGGCCTGATCGACGCCGGGCAGGCCGAGCTGATCGGCAAGGCGCTGCACGGCATCACGGCGGCGACGGTCTCCGCCGATCCCGAGCGCAACATGTCGGACATCGCGTTCGCGCTGGAGCGGCACGTCGACCACCACCTGCCCGCTCCCGTCCCGGCCTGGCACGTCGACCGCAGCCGCAACGACCTCCAGGCCTGCGCCCAGGTGATGTTCGCCCGGCACCAGCTGGCGCTCACCGCCGACGCCCTGCTCGCCCTCGGCCGCTCCGCCCACCGCCTGGCCGGGGAGACCACCGAGCTGCTCATGCCCGGGTACACCCACGCCCAGGCCGCGCAGGTCATCACCCCCGGCTACTACTTCGCCGCCGTCGGCGAGGAGGTGCTGCTGGCGGCCCGCCGGCTCCTCACGGCCCACGACGAGATCGACCTGTGTCCGCTGGGCGCGGGCGCGATGGCCGGTCAGGAGCTCGCGTGGGACCGCGACCGCGCCGCCCGGCTGCTCGGCTTCGCCGGCCCGCGCCCGCACGCCCTCGTGGCGGTCGCCTCCCGGGACTGGGCGCTGCGGATCACCGGCGAACTGGCGCTGTTCGGCGTGGTGCTGAGCCGCTTCACCACCGACCTGATCTCCTGGGGCAGCAGCGAGTACGGCTTCATCGACCTGCCGGACGCCTACGCCGGGATCTCCTCGGCGATGCCGCAGAAGAAGAACTTCCCGCTCCTGGAACGGATCCGCGGCAAGACGGCCCACCTCGCCGCCTTCCACGTGGACACCCTGACGGGCCAGCGGAACACCCCGTACTCCAACTCGGTCGAGGTCTCCAAGGAGGCCGGCGCCAACGTCCTGACGGCGTTCCGCACCGCCCGCAGCGCGTTCACCCTCGCCACCGCCGTCCTGGACAACCTGGAGTTCCGCGCCGACCGCATGCGCGGGGCCTGCGAGCGCGAGTACCTCGGCGGGTTCACCCTCGCCAACCTGCTCACCCTCGACGAGGGGATCCCGTGGCGGACGGCGCAGGTGGTGGCCGGCGGCTACGTCCTGGCCGCCGCCGAGCAGGGCGCGTCCCCGCGGGACGTCCGGCCCGACCTCCTGCGGCAGGTCGCGAAGGACCACGGCTTCGAGATAGCCGAGCCGCGGCGCCTGCTCGCGACCGCCTTCGACACCGACGCGAGCATCCGGCGCAAGGTCTCCGCCGGGTCGACCCGGCCGGAGGAGGTCCGCACGATGCTCGCCGACCAGTCCGACCGCTACGACGGGATCCAGGCCGCCTGGGACGCCCGGCGCCGCCGGATCCGCGAGGCCGGGGCAGAGTCGGACCGCCTGCTGGGCCTCACGTCCGGCTGAGCCGCCGGCGGGACACGGCAACGCCCGGCGCCGCACGGCGACGGACGATCACGGACATCCACCGACGGCCACCGACGCTCAATGACGGCCGATGACGCTCAATGACGGTCAACGAGGAAACCATCATGTTCATACGGAAGGAAGCGGGCATCGGGGTCGCCAACGGCACCTTCGGGGAACTGCTGCAGGGGATGCTGCTGGAACGCCAGCGCCGCTTCCTGGTGACCCTGCCCATCGACGCCTGGTCGACCGCGGTCTTCCGGGCCACCACGACCACCGACGAGATCACGGTCAGGCCCACCTGGAAGCACAAGTCCCGGCACCTCGCCACCCGGATCCTGCGCGCCCACGGGTACATCGGCGGCGGGACCCTGGAGCTCGACTCCGCGATACCCGAGGGCAAGGGACTGGCCAGCTCCTCGGCCGACCTCGTCGCCACCGCCCGCGCCGTGGCCGACACCCTGGGGATCACCCTCGCCGAACCCGAGATCGAGTACTTCCTGCGCGGGATCGAGCCGTCCGACGGCGTCATGTACGCGGGCGTCGTCAGCTACTACCACCGCGAGGTGCGCCTGCGCGAGCGGCTCGGCTTCCTGCCCCCGCTCACCGTCGTGGCCCACGACCCCGGCGGCACGGTCGACACCGTCGGCTTCAACCGGACGGTCACCGCGCCGACCCTGCGCGAACGCCGCGAGTACCGCGACCTGCTCGACACCCTGAGCACCGCCGTGAGCTCCGCCGACCTCGCCACGATCGGCGAGGTCGCCACCCGCAGCGCCGAACTGCACACCCGCCGGCTCCCCCGCCCGGACTTCGAGGAACTGCACCGGATCTGCCGCGACCACGACGGCCTCGGCCTGGTCGTCGCCCACAGCGGCACCGTCCTCGGCATCCTCCTCGGCGAACACGGCGCCGACCCACCGCGGCTCGAACAGGTCCTCGCCCGCTGCGCCCGCCTCCCGGGCACGGTCGAGGTCCACCGCACGCTCGGCAAGGCCGATTACGACACCCCGCGCCCCTCTGTCCACCACGCCGGCTCCATCGGAGGAGACTGTGCTCTTTGACAGTGTTGTCGACGCGATAGGCCACACCCCACTCGTCCGGCTGCGCCTCGACGCGCCCGCCGGCGTGGAGGTCTTCGCCAAACTGGAGTGCCAGAACCTCTACGGGATGAAGGACCGGGTCGCCCGCACCATCATCCTGACCGCCAAACGGACCGGCGCCCTGCCCGACGGCGCCGCGATCGTCGAGAGCTCCTCGGGGACGATGGCCCTCGGCGTGGCCCTCGTCGGCCGCGCGCTCGGCCACCCCGTCCACATCGTCACCGACCCGCGCATCGACGACATCACCCTCGCCAAACTGCGCGCCCTCGGGTGCGAGGTCCACATCGTCGAGGCCATGACCGGGACGGGCTGGCAGGGCGCCCGCCTGGAGCTCCTGGCCCGGCTGCGCACCGAACTCCCCGGCGCGTTCTGGCCGGACCAGTACGGCAACCCCGACAACCCGGCCGGCTACCGCGCCCTGGCCGCCGAACTGCTCGACGACCTCGGCGGGTTCGACGTGCTGGTCGGCTCGGTCGGCAGCGGCGGCTCGCTCTGCGGCACGGCGCGGCAGTTGCGGACCACCCTGCCCGAGCTGCGGGTCGTCGGGGTGGACTCCGTCGGCAGCGTCCTGTTCGGCCAGCCCGACCGGCCCGGACGCAAGCAGAGCGGCCTCGGCAACAGCCTCATGCCGGGCAACCTCGACCGGCGGCTGATCGACGAAGTGCACTGGCTCAACGACCTCGAAGCCTTCACCGCGACCCGCGACCTCGCCCGCGACCAGCAGATCTTCGCGGGCAACACCTCCGGGTCCGTCTACCAGTTGCTGCGCCACCTGGCGGCCCGCGCCGCGCCGGGGACGAAGATCGTCGGCATCCTCCCCGACCGCGGCGACCGCTACACCCGCACCATCTATGACGACGACTACTGGACCGAACATCAGGTGGACCGACAAGTGCCCGCCACCGCACCGGTCACGATCACCCCGGGCCAGGTCGCCGAGCACTGGTCCCGCACCGAGGAGATCGAACGCTCCACGGACCGCCAGCGCCTGCTCTTCGTCGAGTCGAACACCACCGGCACCGGCATGCTCGCCCTCCGGCTCACCCGGGACCTCGGTCTCACCCCGGTCCTGCTCACCAACTCCCCCGAGCGCTACCCGGACGTGGCCGGCACCGGCTGCGAGGTGGTCACCTGCGACACCAACTCCGCCGCCGCACTGCGCGAGACCGTCCGCACCGCCTGGCGCCGGGAGGAGATCGCCGGGGTCGCCACCACGAGCGACTTCTACCTCCCCGCGGTGGCCGGACTCACCACGCTCCTGGGCCTGCCGGGGAACTCCGTGGAGAGCATGACCGCGTGCCGCGACAAGGCGGTCACCCGGGCCCGCCTGGCGCAGGCCGGCGTCCGGCAGCCGCGGTTCGCGGTCCTGGCCGACCCGACGGACGTACCGGAGGCGGTGGCCCGGATCGGCCTGCCCTGCGTGGTCAAGCCCGCGGACGACAGCGGCTCCAACAACGTGCTGCTCTGTTCGACGGTCGAACAGGCTGTCGCGCAGAGCCGGGTGATCCTCGCCGAGACGGTCAACGTCCGCGGGCAGGCCACCGCCGGCACGGTGCTCGTCGAGGAGTACCTGGACGGGCCGGAGTTCAGCGTCGAGACGTTCAGCCGGGCGGGCGAGGTGCACTGCGTCGGGATCACGCAGAAGCACCTGGCGGGCCCGCCGCACTTCGTCGAGCACGGCCACGTCTTCCCGGCCGCCGTGCCGCCGCACGTCGCCGACGACCTGGCCGGGGCCGCCCGGCGGGCCGTCCGGGCGGTCGGGCTGACCAGCGGCGCCGCCCACACCGAGGTCCGGCTCACCCCGGAGGGCGCGGCCGTCATCGAGGTCAACGGCCGCCTCGCGGGCGGGATGATCCCCGAGCTCGTCCGGCTCTCCACCGGGATCAACCTGCTCGAGGAGCAGGTCCGCGCCGCCCTCGGCCGCCCGCCCCGGCTGGACCGCGTCCCGGCCCGGGCCGCCGCCATCCGCTTCCTGCTCGCCGAGCGCGAGGGCACCTTCTCGCACGTCTCCGGGACCGAGGCGGCGCGGGCCCTCGAAGGCGTCCGCCATGTCACCGTCACGGCTCGCCCGGAACAGCGGGTGGAGCCCGCGAAGAACGCATACCATCGGCTCGGCTACGTCATCGCCGAGGGCGAAACCCCCGACGCGGCCGCCGAGTTGTGCGCCAAGGCGCACGACGAACTGACGATCGTGCTGCGAGAGCGGAATCCATGACCAAAGCGCAATCCACCGCGAGCCCGGTACCCACCGCCGACAGCTGGCCGCGGCAGAGAGCCGCCGTGCTGCGGGACGCGGTGGGCGTCGGGCTCGCGGTCGGCGCCCTGGGCCTGTCCTTCGGCGCCCTGGCCGTCGTCGCCGGCTTCTCGGTGCTGCAGAGCTGCGTGCTGTCCCTCCTGATGTTCTCCGGCGCCTCCCAGTTCGCCGTGATCGGCGTCCTCGGCGCCGGCGGCGCGGCCCTCACCGGCGCGGCGACCGCGACCCTGCTGGGCGTGCGCAACAGCCTCTACGGGCTGAACCTCTCCGCCCTCCTCCAGGTCAGCGGCCTGCGGCGGGTGGCCACCTCGCAGCTGGTGCTCGACGAGAGCTCGGCGATGTCCATGGGACGCGGCACCCGGCGCGAGGCGCGGCTGGCCTTCTACGCCACCGGCGCGGCCGTCTTCGTCTGCTGGAACATCGCCACGCTCGCCGGCGCCCTCGGCGCGAAGGTCCTGCCCGACCCGGAGGCGCTCGGCCTGGACGTCGCGTCGCCCGCGGCGTTCGTCGCCCTGCTGATGCCCCGGCTGCGCGAACGGCGGTTCTGGGCGGTGGCCGTGGCGGCCGCCGCCGTCGCGCTGGCCGGGGTGCCGCTTCTACCCGTCGGGGTGCCGGTGCTGCTCGCCGGCCTGGTCGCCGGCGTCGCCGGCCTCGCGCTGCGCAAGGAGAACCGCTGATGTGGACCGCGATCCTGCTCGGCAGCCTCGGCGTCTACCTGCTCAAGCTGGCCGGCCTGTGCGTGCCGGAGTCGGTGCTCAAGCGGCGGCGGGTCCAGGAGATCTCGGCGCTGCTGCCCGTCGCCCTGCTCGCGGCGCTGGTCGCCGTGCAGACCTTCAGCCGCGGCCACGACCTCGTCCTGGACGCCCGCGCGGCCGGCTTCGGCGTCGCGGTGGTGGCCGCGCTCCTGCGGGCGCCCTTCCTCCTCGTGGTGGCGCTCGGCGCCGCGACCGCCGCGCTGCTCCGGCTGGTGAGTTGACGTAGCGTCACGTGTTCGACGACGGACCGCGTATGCTCGGAGCGACTGGCGAGGCGCGGCCGTACGGGCGAGTTCGGGCAGGTCCGCGCGCGGGGATCGCCACGCGTACCGCAGAACTACCGCAGTGTCACCGGAAAGGAGAAGGAGCCGGCGGGCCCGGTCGGGCGACCGCGGCTCCAACTGCCCATGGGAATCGACCACCACGGCCGCACGCACCGGCTGGACTGGGAAGACGTCACGCTGAGGGAATGGGACTGCACGGTCCTGTGGTCGGATCCGGCCGATCCCGAGGCCGGGATCGTCCTGGACCGCTCGGCCTTCTACCCCGGCGGCGGCGGCCAGCCGCCGGACCACGGCGTGCTGATCTGGCAGGGCGTGCAGACCTCGATCATCGGCACCCGCAAGGGCGACGACCTCTACCTGCTGCCGGCCCCGGGCGACCCCGTCCCGCCCGCGGGCACCACCGTCACCGGCGCCCTCGACGACCAGCGGCGCAGTTCCCTGATGCGCACCCACTCCGGGCTGCACGTCCTGTGCGGCACCGTCTTCCGGGACTTCGGCGCCCTGGTGACGGGCAACAACATGGAGCCGGGCGAGGCCAGGATGGACTTCAACCTGCCCGAGGTCCCGCCGGGCTTCAAGCAGGCCCTGGAGGACGCCGTCAACGCGGAGATCTCGGCCGACCGCAAGATCGTGGTCCGCACCCTGCCCAAGGCGGAGGCCGAGGCCATCCCGGACCTCGTGCGCACCCAGTTCAAGGCGCCCCCGGACGTGCCCGAGGTCCGCGTGGTCGACATCGTCGGCCTCGACGCCCAGGCCGACGGCGGCACCCACGTCGCCTCCACCGGCCAGATCGGCCGCATCACCGTCACCAAGGTGGAGAACAAGGGCCGCCAGAACCGGCGCGTCCGCATCCGCCTGGAGCCCTGAGACCGGGCGGTTCGGGCGCCCGCGCCGACGGCACTCGCAAGAAAGTTCCCCTTCGCCGAAACCTTCGCGCCTTGTCATGACTGAAACACCGTCAGGGCGGGCATAACGATGACAGCCACCGACGGCCTCGGCTGAAGCTCCCCCACGAGCCCAACCGAGGCCTGGCCGGCGACCGGGCCTGGACGTGACTCCCCCCACGGAGTGGCGACCAGGCCCGCATGGTGTTCAACCAGCGACACGCAGCGTACATGCCATATCAACGTAACGCTACTGTGCCGCCGGATCGAGTGCCGCCGGGCCCGCCGGGAGGCCCCCTTCGCGACGCCTTCGGTGCCCCTGACCTGCGCGGACCCTCTGCGGCGCAGCGGCTGTTAGAGGTGCCCGCCCGGACGCGGCCGGGCTGAGGCACTGCGGCCCCAGGGCGGGCCGGCGTCACCAGCGGTCGTGCACCTGGGGCCGGATCCGGCGGTCGTACAGCTCCCGCACAGCGTCCAGGGTGGCCTCCGGCAGCGGCGCCAGGTCGGCGGCGGCCGCGTTGGCCCGCGCCTGCGTCACGTTGCGGGCGCCCGGGATCACCGTCGTCACCCCCGGCTGCTGGGTGATCCAGCGGAGCGCCGTCTGCGCCGCCGTGGCACCCTCGGGCGCGAGTGCGGCGAATTCGGCCGCCGCCTCGACGCCGGTCGCGAAGTCCACCCCGGAGAAGGTCTCGCCCTGGTCGAAGGCCTCGCCGTGCCGGTTGTAGGTGCGGTGGTCGTCGGCGGCGAACACGGTCTGCCGGGTGTAGCGGCCAGAGAGCAGCCCGGAGGCCAGCGGCACCCGGGCCAGGATCCCCACCCCGGCGGCCTCGGCGGCCGGCAGCACCCGCTCCAGCGGCTTGAGCCGGAAGGCGTTCAGGATGATCTGCACGCTCGCGACACCGGGGCGCGCGATCGCCGTCAGCGCCTCCGCGCAGGTCTCCACGCTGACCCCGTACGCGGCGATCCGCTCCTCCGCCACCAGGGTGTCCAGGGCGTCGAACACCTCGTCCGCGGAGTACACGGGCGTCGGCGGGCAGTGCAGCTGCACCAGGTCGAGCCGCTCCACGCCCAGGTTGGCCCGTGCCCGGTCCGCCCAGGCGCGGAAGTTGGCGAGGTGGTAGTGCTCGGGCCGCTGCTCGACCCGGCGGCCGAACTTCGTGGCGACGAACACCCCGGCGTCCGGGCGGCCCTTGAGGTAGCGGCCGATCAACTGCTCGCTGCGGCCGTCGCCGTAGACGTCGGCGGTGTCGAAGAGGGTGACACCGGCCTCCACCGAGGCGTCCAGCACGGCGAGGGCGTCCTCCTCGCGGACGTCCCCCCAGTCCGCGCCGAGCTGCCAGGTACCGAGTCCGACGATCGAGACGGGACGGCCGGTGCGGCCGAGTACGCGCTGTTCCATGACGCGAGCCTCTCACGCCGCACGGCGCGGCACCCCGCGCCGCCCCGGCCGGCCGTCACTCCCTCGGCGCCCCCGCCCCCTCGTGTCCCGCCCCCTCGTGTCCCGGGGCCGCGGCGGTCGCGACCGGCTCGGCGGACCGGCTGTTCAGGAGCCGTGCGATGGCCACCGACCCGGCGCCGTGGATCAGGATGCTGCCCAGCACCGTGAGCGTCATGGTGTCCAGGGCGGTGACGGCGCGCGGCCCCTCCGGGAGGCCGTTGAAGGCGAGCAGGCCGAACACGATCGACGTGGTGCCGCGCGGACCGAGCGCGCCGACCATGAACCGTTCGCGCCAGCTGAACTTCGAGCCGAGGAACGCGAGCAGGACCGGCACGATCCGCACCACGGTGAGCGCGGCGACGGCGACCACGACGATCGACCAGTCGACGCCCTCGCTCACCGTCAGCACCACGGCGTTGCCGAAGAAGAACCACATGCCCATCGTCATGATCGAGTTGGTGTCCTCGATCAGCTGGAAGTCCGAGGCGTCGGGAGCCGAGGCGCCGTGCCGGCGGACCGGCGCCTGCCGGATGAACCGGAAGGCGATGCCGCACACGAACGCGGCCACGAAGCCGTTCCCGTCCACCGACACCGTCACCGTGTACGCGATCAGCGGCGAGACGAGCACCATGATCCGCCGCGACTGCGCCGTCATCCAGCGCGCGCCGTCGGCCCGGTTCATCAGCCACGCGATCAGCGCCCCCAGCAGGAAGCCCGCCAGGACGGCCTTCACCGCCGCCGGCACGGTCGTGCCCAGCGCCTCCGCGGGCGTGCGCGCCTCGGAGTGCGTCCCGGCCAGGATCAGCGCGAACAGGAACAGCGGCGACACGATGCCGTCGTTGTAGCCGCTCTCCACGTTCAGCACACCGCGCACCCGCGCCGGGATCCGCGGATCGCGCACGAGGGTCTCGGCCGGGGCGAAGTCGGTCGGGACGATGATGCACGCGATGAGCAGCAGCACCGCCCACGGCATGGCGGGCAACAACAGCCACCCGAGCAGCACCATCAGACCGAGGCTCAGCGGCATCGCCACCAGCAGCGCCCGCACCGCCGACACGGGGTCGTTGCCGAACAGCCGCCCACCCGGCAGCTCGGTGGCATCGACGAACAGCAGGACGGCCAGGATCACCTCGGCCACGTGCTGCGCGACCTCGGAGTCCATCGTCGCCGCGAGGTGACTGTGCGTGAACACCCCGGTGAGGACCCCCGCCAGCACCAGCACCAGCGGAGCCCGCACGTGCCACTGTTCCAACCGCCCGGCGACCAGCGACCATGCCGCCACCACGCTGGTGATCACGATTAGTACAAAGATCATCGTCGAGAGGGTACCCCACCAAGGTGTCGACACAGCCCGACCACCGCCCGTGCCCATCCGTATCGTGTACGCCATGGCGAACGAGGCAGATTCGAGGACGTCCGGCAGCGCATTCCCCCGTCACACCTGCACGTGCTTCGAACAGTCCCGGGCGACCAATCGGCGCCGCGTGCGCTTCCACGACGACCGGCAGGACACGTCGTCGCCGGCCTGGCAGCACCTGCTGACGCTGATCGAGGAAGCGGCCGCCGACGGACGCGAGGTCTTCCGGCCGCTGGCCGACATGAGTCCGGAGCAACGGCGGCAGATCATCACCCTGCCGCCCACGATCGCGAAGCTCACCGCGGTCAGGCATTTCGACCTCTACGGCAGCAACCTGGTCCGCATCCCCCCGGAGATCGGCGCCATGACCGGCCTGGAGGAGTTCACCCCGTACACGTCGTACCGGCTGCACTGGTTCCCGTACGAGCTGACCAGGTGCCCGAACCTGAAGCGGAGCACCGTGAGCACGCGCGCCTTGTACGGGAACGAGAAGTTCCGCCCACCGTTCCCCCCGCTCCGGTCCGGCGGCGAGGGGGCGGGCAGCACGTGCAGCGTGTGCGCACGGCCGTTGGACGGCATCGGGATCCACCGTGCATGGATCTCCCTGCGGGTCGCCACCGACGTGCTCCCGCTCCTGGTCGACGCCTGCTCCGAAGCCTGCGTCCAGGCTCTTCCCACACCTCCGGACGGCTACGTCCGAACCCCCCACCCGGGCGGCCCCGGGATCGACCAGTCTGCGGCCCAATACGCCTGACCCCCACCGCGGAGCGACGTCCGGCGCCGGCGTGCGGCTGTTCGCAGGACTGCCATCCGACTTTTAAGGGTGTCCATTGACCTGCTGGAACGGGCTCGCCACCATCGAGGCATGACCTTCGCGAGCTGTCGCCGTCCCCGGTAGTCACCCCACAGGCCGTTGCGGAACCTCGACCGGACCGAGGACCGCCATGACGCTCGCACTCGTCGCCGACCCCGCCCCGCCGTCCGCCGCCGACAAGCCGGACGCGGCCACCGCACGTTCGCCGGGACCGCCGAACAGGTCGCCGACACGATCGAGGAGTGGTTCCGCCACGGCGCGGCGGACGGGTTCAACATCATGCCCGCCGTCCTGCCCTCGGGTCTGGAGGTGTTCGCCCGGCGGGTGGTCCCGATCCTGCGCGAGCGCGGCCTGTTCCGCACCGAGTACACCGGCACCACCCTGCGCGACCACTACGGCCTGCCCCGTCCGGCCGGCCGCTCCGGCACCGCCGCGAGTCGAGCTGCGAAAATCCCGGCCCCAGGGCATCGCCGCCCTCGGTCATGTACCTTTTGAGCGCTGATGACTGACCGTTCATCAGATAGCTGATCCGATGACTGGCGCAGGGGCGTGACGTGGCTTCTCCTTCTTCCGACCCATGGTTGAAGCAGCACACCGTTCAGCTTGCCGCGGCGATCATCGCGGCCATGGGTGCGATCGCAGTGGCCTTCATCAGCGGCGCCTTCTCGCACCCTTCCTCGGCCTCGCGATCCCCCGGATCACCCATCGGAGTTTCGGTTCCGACCCCCACGCCGACCCCGGAACCGGCGTCGAGCCGGCCCCCGCCTTCTCCTGCTCCGGCAACTGCTCCGGCACCCGCCACACCAGGTGCCGGAGCAGGAGAGGACGGTGCGGACAGCTGGATCGCACAGCTCTACTCCGAACCGGTCTCCACGGGCATCGCCACTCGGGACCAGCGGCTGGCACAGGTCAGGGCCGACGTACCGACGGCCCAGGTCCTGCGGAGCGACGACTTCGCCTCACTGCGCCCCGGGTACTGGGTCGTCTACGACCCGGGTCCCTTCAGCGACGGTTCCGCGGCTCTAGCCTTCTGCGCAACACACGGCCGCATCGGCCAGGACCGATGCATCGGCCGCTTCCTGAGCCATCACGCCGCGGACTTGCCCTACCAGTGCTTTCCGCCGGCCGCCAACCCGTCCGGCTACTGCAGGCACAGTTGACGATGCAGGGGACCGTCTCATGCGCGGCCCGAGCCGGCGGCGGGCGGGTCGTCAGAGCACCGGCGGGCCGGCCTCGATGCGGCGCAGGACCGGGGTGAGGCGGTCGAGGTCGGGGCCGGTCTGGAGCCGGCGTTCGTCCCACCAGGTGGCGCCGGCGTCGTGGAGGGGGCCGATCAGGTCCCTGGCCCTGGCCGCGTCCGGGGGTGTGGCTCCGCCGAGCACGAACTCGAACGGGCGGTCGGGCTCGGCCGTGCGCTGCTCGCGGACGTAGCCGATCAGGTCCCGCACCTCGGCCGCGTCCGGCACGTGGCCGTGCCGGGCGCGTTCGAAGAGCGGGACCGCGCCGTCGAAGCGGGCCGCGCGGCGCATGGGTGGGCGGCGCGGCCAGAAGCCGCCGATCCAGACCGGCGGGCCGGGCCGCTGCACGGTGGCGGGCAGCAACGTCACGTCGCGGGCCTCGTAATGCGTGCCCCGGTGGTCCACCGGGGTGCCGGACCAGAAGCGCCGCAGCAGGTCCAGGCCCTCGTCGAGCCGCTCGGCCAGGACGCGCGGGTCGGCGGTGTCGCCGAAGCTGCGGTACTCGTCGTCCACCGGGCCGCCCAGGCCCGCGGCGAAGACGACCCGCCCGCCGCTGAGGTGGTCCAGGGTGGCCACCTGGCGGGCGAGTTGCTGCGGGCGGTAGCGCGGGACCGGTGTCAGCAGGGTGCCGATCCGGATCCGGGTGGTCGCGAGCGCGGCCGCGGTCAGCAGCATCCAGGGGTCGCCGAACGGCCGTCCCTGGTGGTGCCGGTGCAGGACGTGGTCCCAGACGAACAGCCCGTCCCAGCCCGTGTCCTCGGCGGCCACGGCCACGGTCGCGACGTTGCGGGGATCGGCGAAGTCGCCGAAGTTGGGGATGTTGACGGAGAAGCGCATCCCCGTGCGTTCCGACGGGATCACGACCGGCCTCCAGGGGTGTCGGCGGAAAGGCGTTGGGCGAGGTACACCGGGACGACCGAGAGCAGGACCAGGACCGCGGCGATGACGTTGACGACGGGCGCCTGGTTGGGCCGGGCCAGGTTGGCGTAGATCCACACGGGGAGCGTCCGGACGCCGGGGCCGGCCGTGAAGGTGGTCACCACGATCTCGTCGAAGGAGAGCGCGAACGCCAGCAGCGCGCCCGCCAGCAGGGCGGACCGCACGGCGGGGAAGGTCACGTAGCGGAAGGTCTGGAAGGTGTGCGCGCCGAGGTCGGCGGAGGCCTCCTCGGCCGAGGGCGACATGCGGCGCAGCCTGGCGACGACGTTGTTGAACACGACGACGATGCAGAAGGTCGCGTGCCCGATGACGACGGTGAGCAGCCCGAAGCCGATGCCCGCCGGGCCGAGGACCGTGCGGAAGGCGGCGTTGAGGGCGATGCCGGTGACGATGCCGGGCAGGGCGATCGGCAGGATCACGAGGAACGACACCGTCTGCCGGCCGAAGAAGCGGTGGCGCTGGACGGCGAAGGCGGTCATGGTGCCGAGGACGAGCGCGACCAGCGTCGCCCCGGCGCCCGCCTGCACGGAGGTGACGAGCGCGGTGCGGGCGCCGTCGGACTGCCAGGCCCGGACCCACCACTCGGTGGTGAGTCCGGTCGGCGGCCAGGCGAAGGAGCGGTCCTTGTTGAGCGAGTTGACCAGGACCAGGAGCAGCGGCAGGTAGACGACGGCGAGGCCGGCGATCATGGCCGTGCGCAGCGCGATCCGGGCGCGGCGGGAGAGGATCACTGGTGTTCGCCCCCTACAGCGAGTCCAGGGCGCCGGTGCGGCGCACGGCGAGCAGGTAGCCGACGATCATCACCACGGGCACGCAGGACAGCGCGGCGGCGAGCGGCAGGTCGAGGGTCACGTTGTCGGCGATCGCGGTGCCGAGCATCTGCGTCTTCCCGCCGACGATCCGCACGGCGATGTAGTCGCCGAGGCTCAGCGAGAAGGTGAAGACGGAGCCGGCGAACACCGAGGGCAGGACCTGCGGCAGCACCACCGAGCGGAACGTCCGCCCGGCGGAGGCGCCGAGGTCGGCGGAGGCGTCGAGGAGGTTGGCCGGCAGGTTCTCCAGCCCCGCGTAGACCGGCAGGATCATGTACGGCAGCCACAGGTACGCGAGGACGACGACGACCGCCGCCGTGCCGTACCCGGGGCTGGACAGCCCGAGCGGCGCGCCGAGCCAGTCCAGCACGCCGCCCTGGCCGAGGATGACCCGCCAGGCGTACGCCTTGACGAGGTAGCTGGCCCACAGCGGGGTCAGGACGGCGACCACGAGGAGCTTGCGGGTGCGCGGGCGGGCGATCCGGGCCATGTAGAAGGCCATCGGGAACGCCACCACGGCGTCGATCACCGTGACGGCGGCGGCGATGCCGAGCGTGCGCAGGGCGATCGCCCGGTAGACCGGCTCGGTGAGGACGGTGGTGAAGTTGGCGGTGTTCCAGGTCCGGACGACGTCGGAGGTGAAGTCGTCGACCGTCCAGAAGGCGGAGAGGAGCAGGACGGCGAGCGAGCCCAGGTAGGCGAGCACCAGCCAGGCCATCGGCGCCGCCAGCAGCAGCGCGAGCCGTAGGCCGGCGTGCCGGTGCAGGACGGACGCCGCCCGGCGCAGGCCGCCGCGCCGCCCGGGTCGGGCCAGGGGCGGGGCGGCCACGTCGGTCGTCACCGGTCAGCCCTTGATCTCGGTCCAGGCGGCGGTCCAGGCGGCGTAGTCGGTGCAGGGGGTGCTGCGGCCGTCCAGGCAGTTCTTGACCGGGGTGGTCCAGTAGTAAACGTTCTTCCAGTACGGCTCGTCGGTGGCGTGGAAGGTCGTGCAGAAGTTCTTGTCCGCGGTCTGGTCGCAGGCCTTGGCGTTGGCCGGGGCCTCGCCGAACCACTCGGCGACCTGGGCGTTGGCCTTCGGCGAGACGATCCAGTTCATCCACTGGTAGGCGCAGTTCGGGTGCGCGGCCTTCGCCGACACCATCCAGGTGTCCGACCAGCCGGTCGCGCCCTCCTTCGGCAGCACCGCCTGGACCGGCGCCTTGTCGGCCTGCGCCAGGTTGGCGATCACCTGCCAGGTGGTGCCGACGACGGTGTCGCCGGTCTTGAAGGAGTTCTCCGCCTTCTGGTAGTCGCTCCAGTACTCGCCGACGGACTTGTGCTGGGCCTTCAACAGGTCGACGGCCGCCTTGAGTTGGGCCTGGTCGAGGGCGTAGGGGTTCTTGATGCCGAGTTCGGGCCTGGTCTTCATCAGGTAGAGCGCGGCGTCGGCGATGTAGATCGCGGAGTCGTACGCGGTCACGTGGCCCGCGTACGACGAGGCGCCGTCGAAGACGACGCTCCACGAGTCCGGCGCCGGCGAGACCTTGTCGGTGCGGTACATCAGCAGGTTGGCGCCGCGGCCGTGCGGGATGCCGTACATCCGGCCGCCCACCGAGTTCCACGGCTGGTTCTTGAGGCCCTCGAAGATATCCGCGTAGTTCGGGACGAGGCTCGTGTTGACGGGGGCGACGTCGCCGGAGGCGATCAGGCGCAGCGTCGCGTCGCCGGAGGCCGAGACGGCGTCGTACTGGCCGGTCTTCATCAGCGAGACCATCTCGTCGGAGGTGCCGGCGGTCTTCGTACTGACCTTGCAGCCGGTCTGCTGCTCGAAGGGGTGGACCCAGTCGACGTTCTTGTCGTCCGAACCGTCCTCGGCGTAGCCGGCCCAGGCGACGAGGTTGACCTGGCCCTCGCCGGCGCCCAGGGACTGGAGCATCGGGAGCTTCGGCGGGTTCGGGCCGTGGGCGCCGGTCGTCGCGGTGTTGCTGCTGCAGCCCGCAAGCAGGAGGACCGCGGCGGTCGTCGCGGTGCGGGCGATCGAGGGGATGCGCATGGGGTGTCTCCGATCTTCAGGGGAGAGGAACTGCGGGTGGACTACCGGCCGACGCGCACGGTGTGCTTCCGCTGCCAGGCCAGCACGACGTCCGTGCCCCGGTGGCGGACGACGTCGGCCGAGCCCTCGTCGAGGTTCTGCCGGACGGCGGTCAGCCGCCCGCCCGCCTCCAGGTCGACCAGGAACCGGGTGTGGCCGCCCGCGTAGACGACCTCGGCCACCCGCCCGGTCGCCGACAGCTCGTCCGGCCCGGCGGGATCGTCCGGGTGCGCTATCCGGATCTTCTCCGGCCGGATGCTGAACGGCCCCGCCTCGCCCACGACCTGCTCGGCCGCCGCGCCGTCCAGCAGGTTGGAGATGCCGACGAAGCCCGCGACGAAGGCGGTGGCCGGGTGCTCGTACACCTCGGCGGGCGGGCCGACCTGCTCGATCCGCCCCGCGTTGAACACCGCGACGCGGTCGCTCATCGTGAGGGCCTCGTCCTGGTCGTGGGTGACGAACACGAAGGTGATCCCGACCTCGCGCTGGATCCGCTTGAGCTCCGCCTGCATCTCGTGCCGCAGCTTCAGGTCCAGCGCGCCGAGCGGCTCGTCGAGCAGCAGCACCTTCGGCCGGTTCACCAGCGCCCTGGCGAGCGCCACCCGCTGGCGCTGGCCGCCCGAGAGCCGGGCCGGGCGGCGCCGCTCGAAGCCGTCGAGCCGGACCATCGCGAGCGCCGCGCGCACCCGCCGCGCCCGTTCGGCCTTGGGCACCCGGCGGACCATCAGTCCGTAGCCGACGTTCTGCTCGACCGTCATGTGCGGGAAGAGGGCGTAGTCCTGGAACACCGTGTTGACGTCCCGGTCGAACGGGGCGAGTCCGGTGACGTCCGCCCCGCCCAGCAGGACCCGGCCGGCGGTCGGCGACTCGAAGCCCGCGATCATGCGCAGCACCGTGGTCTTCCCGGAGCCCGACGGGCCGAGCATCGCGAAGAACTCGCCCTCGCCGATCTCCAGGTCCACGCCGTCGACCACGCGGACCTGGCCGTCGAAGCTCTTGGCGAGCGCTTCGAGCCGGACCGCCGCGGGCGGCGGGGCCGGTCGGGGCGCGTGGTCGTCGCTCATCAAGTCCTGCGGCCTTCCTGGTCGGTGTCCCGTCGTCGCTGCCGTGCGGGTGGCGTGCGGGTGGCGTGCGGGTGGGTGTCATGCAACGGACGAACGGCTCGGCGCTCGGAAACCTAGGGGGATTCCCCCGATCCGGCTATGGACGCCCGCACGGTCTTCCGCCGCCGAGTTGTGCGGCGCTACAGTCCGGCGCATGTCGGTGACCCTGCGCGAACTTCTTGGGGAAGAGGCCCTCGGCCTGCGGCTGTGCACCGGCCCGGCCGGGGCCGAACGCGTCGTGCGCTGGGTCGCGGTGACCGAACTCGCCGATCCCACGCCGTGGATGACGGGCGGCGAGCTGCTCCTCACCACGGGCCTGCGGCAGCGGACCGCCGCCGCCCAGACCGCCTTCGTCCAGCGGGTGGCCGCCGCCGGCGCGTCGGCGGTCGGCTTCGGCACCGGGCTGAGCCACCCGACCGTCCCGCGGGCGACGGTGGCCGAGGCCGGGCGGCTGGGCCTGGCCGTCCTGGAAGTCCCGTACGAGACGCCGTTCATCGCGGTGAACCGCCTGGTCGCCGAGCGGATCGCGGCCGAGGACCACAGCGCGCAGCGGCGGCTCGTCGACCAGCACGACCTGCTGGTCCAGGCGCTGCTGGGCGGCGAGGGCCTCGGCGCGCTGCTGCGGGTGCTGCGGCGGGCGTGCGGGTCCGAGGTCGCCGTGCTCGACCGGCACGGGACGGTCCTCGCCGCCGCCCCCGAGCGGTCCGACGCACTGATCGAGGAGGTCCGGGCGGCCGGGCCGGACCTCGCGGAGTCGCCGGGTGGCCCGGTCCGGCTGCCGGTCCAGGTCGACGGGATGCTCGCGGCGTTCCTCTGCCTGCGGTCGGCCGGCGACGCCGCGGACGTGCTGCCGTACGCGGTGCGGCTGGTCGGCCTGGAACTGGCCCGCCGGCAGGCCCACCTGGCCGGGCGGCGGGAACTGGCCGGCCAGGTCGTCGAGGACATCGTCCGGGACGTGATCGCCCCGGCCGCCGCCGAGCGCAGGCTCGCCGCCTTCGGGCTCGCCGCCAAGACCGCCCACCGGGTCGTCCTGGGCAGCCTCGGACCGGACGGCGGAGGGCCCGCGGCCGACCGACGGCTCGCCCGGCTGCCCTGGCTCACGTCACCGGCGTCGGGGCACCCCGACTCCCCCGAACCCGTGCTCACCGCCGTCGTCGACCGGTACCTGGTCGCGGTGGTCCCGCAGTCCGCCCCCGTCGACGCCCTCGCCCGGCGCTTCGGCACCGCCCTCTCCGGCCTCGACACCCGCGCCTCCGTCGGGATCGGCGGCTGCTACCGGGGCGTCGACGGCCTGCGCTGGAGCTGGTTCGAGGCCCAGGCCGCCCTCACCCGCGGCCCCGGCATCCACACCGGCGACCCGCTCAACCTGCCGCGCCTGCTGCTCTCCAGCCCCGATCTGCCGCTCAAGCAGCTCGCCACCGAGGTGCTGCGCCCGCTCACCCGCTTCGACGAGGCCAACCAGGCCGACCTCGTCACGACCCTGCACGCCTACCTGGCCGCCGACTGCTCGGTCCAGGCGGTCGCCGACCGCCTGTACGTCCACCGCAACACCGTCCGCTACCGCCTGGACCGGATCGAACGCCTCACCGGCCGCTCCCTCCAGTCCATGCAGGACCGCTTCCAGCTCTGGCTCGCCCTCCTCGCCGCCTTCCCCGACCGCGAGCCGGCGAACTCCCGGCCCGACTGACCGGCTCCGGCTGACCGGCTTCGGCCGACCGGCTCCGCCGGGCGGGAACCGGATGGCGCCCGACGTCCGTCCTGGACACCGGAGTTCATGCGTTCGACTGGCATCCACGGGGGGATGGAGAGTGTCGGAGAGCGGCAATTTCATCGGAGTGTTCTTCGTCATCGTCGGACTGGTGCTCGCCGGGGCGGGCCTGGCGTCGGCGATCGGCGTGGCCGGCGGGGCCAACCGGCGGGCGCGGATCCTGCAGGACGGAGTGCCGGCCGAGGGGCAGTGCCTGGAGACCTTTGTGACGGTCGAGCGGCGGGTGGGCTCGGACCTGTCCGACCCGGGCCGCCACGTGCGGCACACGATCATCGGGTTCCGCACCGCGGACGGCCGCGACATCCGCATCGAGGAGACGTCGGGCGTACCGCGCGTCGTCGGTGACCACGTGCCGGTGCGCTACCTGCCCCTCGAACCGCACGTGGCGATGGCGGTCGACCGCAGCCCGGCCGGACAGGCGGCGGCCTCCGGCGCGAAGGTAGCGATGGGAGTGGTGTTCATGGTCGTCGGGCTGTTCGTCGTCGTCGTCGGCATCGGCATCGCGTCGGGCGGTTTCGACTCGGGACCGCCGCACGTCCCCGGCTTCCCCGCGCCGCAGCAGCCCGGCCCCGGGGGTTACGACTTTCCGTAGAGCCGGCGGGTCGCGCAACCGCACGGCAGGGGTGACACCCGGCGGGATCGACCAACTGCCCCTTGCCGCGCGCCCGATCCGGCTAGCCTCGTACCACCGGTCGGGGCGCGGGAGCGTGCGGGAGTGGAAGTGGCCAGTGATCAGCCGCAGTTCCGGCGGATGGAACGTCATCTGCGCGGCGGCGCCGAGGACGTCGACTACCTGATCGACCTGTCGAACGTCGTGCGGGAGACCGCGCTCGGCGGGGAGGCGCCCCGGGCGCTCGGGCGGCTGCGCCTGGTCCTGCGCGCCCTGCGGGAGTTCACCGGCGACGACCGGGTCACCGTCCACGCGATCGCCGACGACAGCCTGATGCGGCCGGAGTCCGACGGGCAGTACCCGCACCCGGACGAGCCGCGCCTGCTGCGCGAGTGGCGGGACCGGGGGCTGATCGCCTCGGTCGGCACCGCCGACCTCGACCTGCTCGAACAGGCCGACGAGTACCGCATCAGGGTCGTCAGTGGCGACAACTTCATCGGGCACCGGGCGGAGCACCGGTGGATCCAGGGCAACCGCGACCGCTTCCTCAAGCCGGTGCGCCCGCACGGCGGCCCGGTCCGGCTCGTCCTGCGCGACATGCGGGTCTACTCCGACCGGGAGATCTCCCGCGAGGGCGAGAAGGACCGGCTGCGGGGCGACGGGATGCTCTTCGAGGGCCGGCCGCGGCGCAAGGTGCTGGAGCGCTCCTGGCGCTGCCCCCTGCCGGGCTGCCACCCCGCCCCGGCCTTCCGGCGCCGGCGGGTGGTCTGCCGCACGCACGGCACGCTGCTCACCGACAGCGGGCCGCGCCGTCCCCGCGTCCAGCTGAAGGTCATGGTGGACGGGCAGTGCCGGGCCTGGCACAACCTGGTGCAGGACGAAAGCGTGGAGTTCGTCCTCGGCCGGGCCAACCTCGACCGCATCGAGCCGTGCCACCTCGCCGAAGAGCGCCGCAAGCCGATCAGCCGCGAGCACTTGGTCCTGGCCTCCCGCCGGGGCGCCCTCCAGGTGCTCGACACCAGCCTGGCGGGCTGCGCGATCCGCACCGCCCGGCCCGGCGCACCGCCCACCGCCTGGACGGACCTTCCGCGCCTGCGGGAGGAGTCGCCGCAGCGCCCGCGGCAGTCCCTGTTCCGCCCCTTCGGCCCGGACGACGAGATCCTGATCGCCCCCGGCGTCGTCCTGTGCCGCAGCGGCCAGCAGTGGCCCGGGGAACGCCCCGAGGCGGTGCCGGCCAAGGCACCCCGGCGCTCGCCCACGGCGGACGAGCCCACCCGGCCGGGCTGAGCCGGAGCGGACGGGCGGACCCGGAGCGGACGGCGGATCCGGAGCGAACGGCGGACCCGGTCCAGGCCGGCGGAACAGTCAAAGAGGCGACGAGGAAGAAGAGTTGGAACACCTCTGGAACACCGATCCGGAGCGGATCGGCCCGTACCGGCTGTACGGCAGACTCGGTGAGGGCGGCTACGGCATGGTCTACTACGCCCGCCGGATCGAGCCGGGCGACTGGGCGGGGCGCGAGGTCGCGCTCAAGGTGATCCGGCCGGACCGCCTGGCGAGCGACCAGCGCACCTACCGCGAACGCTTCGTCCGGGAGGTGCGGGCGGCCCGCGCGGTCGGCGGCCGGCACACGGCCAGGGTCGTCGACGCCGACACCACCGCCGACGAGCCCTGGTTCGCCACCCGGTACATGCGCGGCATCGACCTCCGGTCGGCGCTCCGCGCCTGCGGCGGCCCGCTGAAGGGGCGCACCTGGCAGGTCCTCGCGGTCGGGCTGGTCGACGCGCTGACCCGGATCCACGCCGTCGGCCTGGTCCACCGGGACCTCAACCTCTCGAACGTCCTGCTGGACAGCCACGGCCCCTGCGTCATCGACTTCGGCATCGCCCGCGACCTCACCCGCACCGACGGGACCGCCCTCACCGGGGCGGGCAACCCCGGCACCCGTGCGTTCTCCTCGCCCGAGCAGCTGAGGAACCGGCCGGTGGAACGGCCGGGAGACGTGTTCTCCCTCGGGCTGGTCCTCGCCTACGCGGCGCTCGACCGCCATCCGTTCGGAGCCGGCTCCGAATCGGAGATCACGGCCGGCATCCTCGCCGGCCGGCCCCGGCTGGACGGCCTCCCGACGGCGGTCGCCAAGGTGGTCCGCCCGTGCCTGGAACCCCTCCCGCAGAACCGGCCGACCACGGACCGGCTCGCCGCCCTGCTGCCAGCCGCCGAACCGGACGTCACCGGCTGGCTGCCCTCCGCCGTGCTGGCCGCCATCGTCGACCGCTGGCAGGTCGCGAACGAGCTGCGCGAGCCGCTGCGCCGCCGGCCCGCGACCGCGGGTCCGCGGCCATCGCTGACCGTGCCGCCGACCGCGCCCGGCCTCTCCCCCACCGCCGACGACTGGAACCGCGAGGACCACGACCTCGCGGCGTCGCCGACGGGCGGCGGACAGCGGCAGGGGACGACCCAGCCGCCGACGGCGGCGAAGCAACCGGCCGCCACGCAGCCCGCCGTGAAGCAACCGGCGGCGAAGGGGACTGCGGCGAAGCAACCCGCGGGCAAGCAAGCCGCGGCGAAGCAACCCGCGGCCGCCCAAGCCGCGGCGCCGAAGGAGAAGCCCGCCAGGCCGTACGCCGGCGAGCCCGGGGCCAAATGGCGGGCCGCCGCCGAGGCCGGGAACGCCAACGCGATGCGCCAGGTCGCGCTGGCCGTGCGGGCGACCGGTGACCTCCAGGCCACCCTCTACTGGCTGCTGCTGGCCGCCGGGGCGGGCAACACGACCGCCGCCCGCGAGGCGGCGCAGCTGATCGAACGGTACTTCCCGCACCGCGGGCCCGAGGCCGTCACGCTGTACCGGTCGGCCGCGCGGGCCGGCGAGTCCCAGTCCATGATGCGCCTCGGCACGCTGGCGGAGGCAGAACCGGGCGGCGCCGGACGGGCCGAGGCGCTGGTCTGGTTCGAGCGCGCCACGGCCAAGGGCTCCAACCAACAGGCCACCGACGCCGTGGCCCGGCTCAGAAGCACCCGGCCCAAGACCGGCGTCTCCTGGCGCGAGCGGGCGCTCCTGACCGCCTACCAGGACGCACCGCCGGGCAACGAGGGCGCCACGGCGTTCGACCTCGCGAGCTGGTACCACAAGGAGACGCGCGTCCCCGAGGCGCTGCACTGGTACCTCAAGGCCGCCCGGGCCGACCACGCGCACGGCATGCTGCTGGCCGCGGAGCTCCTCGAACAGACCGGCCGGGCCGAGCAGGCGCTCACCTGGTACCGGCAAGCCGCCGAGAAGCGCCACCCTGCGGCCGGCAAGGAAGTGGAACGGCTGAGCAAGGGGCTGGAGCGCGCCCCCGGGCCCTCGGGCGCGGCGGCGAAGGCGCCTGCCAAGGCACCGGTGCAGACACCCGCGAAGAAGCCCGCCAAGAAGGCCGCCGCCGCCAAGACGTCCACGCCGGCCAAGGGACCCGCAAAAGCGCCCGCCAAGGCGCCGGCGAAGGCGCCCGCGAAGGTGCAGATCCCCTCCACGTCGCTCTCCGCCCGGGAGCAGGCGCAGTTCCACGAGCTCAACGGCCATCCGGCACACGCACTCACCTGCTTCCTGGCGGCCGAGCAGCAGGGTGACCCCACCGCACCTCGCGAGGTCGCCCGCCTCTCACTGGCACTGCACGAGACCGCCACCACGAGCGAGGAGCGCAAGCGGCTCAGAAGGGCGGCCGTCAAGCGCTACCGCGCCCTGGCCGAGGCCGGCGACCGCGCCGCCGCGTCGATCATGGCCACCCTCGACCCCGCCCGCACCCGCCACTGGCTGGAACAGGCGGCCGCGGCGAACGACGCCGGGGCGATGCGGAAGCTGGCCCGCCTCCACCTGGAGTCGGACACCGCCCAGGACCACCGGATCGCGCTCGACTGGCTCCACCGCGCCGGCGAGGCCGGCAACCTGGGGGCGATCCTGGACGGCGCCCGCGCGCTGGAGCGCAACGGCTCGTACCGGGCGGCCATCGAGTGGTACGGCTGGGCCGACGAACGCGGCCACCCCGGCGCGGCCGAGCAGGCCGCCCGGATCGAGGCCGAACACCCCTTCGCCGCGGCGCTGCGCCTCTTCTCGAAGCGGACCTGGCTCCGCCAGCGGGACGACCGCACGGGTCGGAACACCTAGTACTCCAGTGAGAGTTCTCCGTTTTCCCTGGTCAGCGGCCTGGTGGTCGGGAGTGTAGCCGGGCCGTGCCGGGGGCGGAGGGGTGTTCGCC
>NZ_JBHWGD010000010.1:166031-187007 GCF_042733235.1 Kitasatospora sp. NPDC059722 | reverse complement strand
GCCCCCCCCCCCCGGGCGCCCCGCCCCCCCCCGCCGCCCCCGCGCGCCCCCCCCCCCCCGCGGCCCGCCCCCCCCCCGCGGCGCCCGCCCCCCCCCCCGGGGCCCCCCCCCCTCGGCGCATCGACGGCCGGCCGTCAGTCCGTCGCGCAGTGCGTGCCCGCCTCCGGCAGCCGCCCGTCCACCAAGTACGAGGTGACCGCGCCGCGCACGCAGCCGCTCTTGTCGTACGCGGTGTGCCCGTCGCCCTCGCGCGTCAGCAGCACGCCGTGCTCGAAGCCGGCCGCCATCCGCTGCGCCCACGGGTAGGGCGTGACCGGGTCGCCGGTGGAGCCGACGACGAGGACCGGGGCGCTGCCCGGCGCCCGCACCGTGTGCGGCTGCTCGGTCGAACGGTAGGGCCAGGGGCGGCAGTCGGGGTCGAGCAGGGTGGCCCGGGTGTCGTGCGAGCCGGTCAGCGGGGCCCGGGCGGAGAGGTCGGCGAGCGCCTCGCGCAGGTCCGCGTCGGTGGGCCCCAGCGGGGCGTCGGCGCAGTGGATCGCGGCGTACGCGTCGGCGGGCGTCTCGAAGTGGCCGTCCTCGTCGCGGCCGGTGTTGGCGTCGGCGAGCTTGAGCAGTTCGTCGCCGTCGGCGCGGGTGATCGCGGGTTCGATGGCCGCGCGCAGCCGCTCCCACGAACGGTGCCCGTCGTAGAGGACGTTGAGGACGCCGTTCCAGCCGAGGGTCGCGGTGACCGGCCGCCCGCCGGAGGTGCTCAGCGGGTGCTTCTTGAGGCCGTCGAGGAACGTGGCGAGCCGCTTGGGGGCGGTGTCCGGGTCGGTGCCGAGCGGGCAGAAGTCCTCGGCCGAGGCGCAGTCGGCGGCGAACGCGGTGAACTCGGTCTCGGTGGCGGCGGCCTGCTCGCCGTTCATGTGCAGGAGGTCGGTGCTGCGCTCGACGGCGCCGTCGAGGACGAGCCGGCCGGTGCGCTCGGGGAACTCCTCGGCGTACAGGGCGCCGAGGTAGGTGCCGTAGGAGAGGCCGAGGAAGTCGAGCTTGCGGTCGCCGAGGGCGCTGCGCAGCACGTCCATGTCGCGGGCGCTGTTGCGGGTGCCGACGAACGGGAGCACCTTGGCGTACTTGGCCCCGCAGGCGTCGGCGAGCACCTGGCCGTGGTCGTAGGACGGGTCGTCGGTGCTGGTCCACTCGTCGCGGGTGCGGTCGTCGAGGCAGGTGACGGGGATCGTGCGCCCGGCGCCGCGCGGGTCGAAGCCGACCAGGTCGAAGTGGTCGTGCAGCGGGGTGTCGAAGCTCCGCCAGCCCCACTGGACCTGGGAGACGCCGGAGTTGCCGGGGCCGCCGGGGTTGAGCACGAGCGAACCGAGGCGGTGGGCCGGGTCGGCGGCGGGCACGCGGGCGAGGGCGACGTCGATGGTCTCGCCCCCGGGGTCGGCGTAGTCGAGCGGCACCTTGAGGACGGCGCACTGCACGACCGTCTCCTCGGGATCGCCGTTGCCGTCGTCGCTGCAGGGCGCCCACGCGATCCGCTGGTCGTAGAGGGCGCGCAGGGCCGGGGAGGCGGTGTCGGAGACCCGTTCGGCGATCGGCGCGCGGGGGGCGGTGCCCGCTGCGCCGCCCGGGGCGACGGAGCCGGTGCAGCCCGCGGGCAGCGCGACGGCGAGGGCGGCGGCGAGGGCCGGCAGGGCGCGCCGCGGGTACCGGGGGATCATCGAGTCCACCGCCCACGAATACCACCTGGCCGGTGCTCCGGTCACGCCGGGGACCTGCGGGGACGGCGGGATCGGGCGTTCACCGGGCGGAGCACTGTTCGAGCATGGTCTTCTTGTCGGCTTCGGTGACCGGGAGTTGGTACTTGAGCGACACCTGGGCGAAGCGCACCGCGTACGCGCAGCGGATCTCGGTGTCGGCCGGCAGCCACGCGGCCGGGCCGGAGTCGCCCTTGGAGGCGTTCTGGGAGCCGTCGGCGGGGATCAGGTTGAGCGGGTCGTTGGCGATCCGGACGCGCTTGGCCTTGTCCCACGTGGCGGCGCCCATCTGCCAGTCGTAGGAGAGCGGCATCACGTGGTCGATCTGGATCTTCGTGGCCTGCTGCTTGGTCCACCGGACGGTCGTGCCGGTGTACGGGTCGAGGATGGTCATCGCGGTGACGACGCAGTCCGAGCCGTCCTTGCGCTCGACGGCCGTGCCGTCGCGGGCGAGCAGATCGTTGCGGGTGTCGCAGTTGTTGCGCCCGAGCGGGACGCCCTCGACGTTGTCGGTCCAGGCGGGCCCGAACTCGCTCCGGTCGTAGCCGTCCCGCGGGCCGGGGGCGGCGGTGGCGACCTTCGTGATGAGGTCGCGGCCGGCCTTGCGGTCCTGCGGCGAACTCAGCGGCGCGAGACCGGGTTTGGTGCCGTCGGGGTTCTCCAGCGGACTGGTGCCCGCGCCCCCGGCCCGGACGTGCGGAGTGCCGTCGCGCCCGCCGACGAGCCACCCGGCCAGCGCGAGCACGCATATGAGGAACACGGTGGCGGCGGACAGCGCGGTGCGGCGGGCGGGCACGGAGGACTCCCGGGGTGAGGGGCGGTCTGACGGCGCACCAGCAGATCAGCCGCCCCAAGAGCGGGTCAAGGCGACGCCACGCGAACCCCAAGGAGCATGTCGAAGATCACAATTGCCGAACGGCGCGCCCTATCCGCCGATCGCGGACATCGGGCGCTCCGGCCGGACGAAGCCCTCGGAGTTGATGGCGTGTCCGGGGCCCTTGCGGCCGATGGTGGCGCGCCAGGCCACCTCCACCGCGTCGTCGTCGGCGCCGCCGCGCAGGAGGGCGCGCAGGTCGGACTCCTCGGTCGCGAACAGGCAGTTGCGCAGCTGCCCGTCCGCGGTGAGGCGGACCCGGTCGCAGCCGCCGCAGAACGGGCGGGTGACGGAGGCGATCACGCCGATCACGGTGTCGGTGCCGGCGATGCGCCACTCCTCGGCGGGGGCGTTGCCGTGCCGGCCGACCGGGACGAGGTCCCAGCGGGCGCCGAGGACGGCGAGGATCTCGTCGGCGGTGACCATCGTCGAACGGTCCCAGGCGCCCTGCGCGTCCAGCGGCATCGACTCGATGAACCGCATCCGGTAGCCGTGCTCGGCCGCGAACTCGGCGAGCGGCACGATCTCGTCGTCGTTGACGCCGCGCACCGGCACGGCGTTGACCTTCACCGGCGCGAGGCCCGCGGCCTGCGCCGCGGCCAGGCCGGCGAACACGTCGGCGATCCGGTCCCGGCGGGTGATCGCCGCGTAGCGCTCGGGCCGCAGCGTGTCCAGGCTGACGTTCACCCGGTGCAGCCCGGCCTCGCGCAGCGCGGCGGCGGTGCGGGCGAGCCCGATGCCGTTGGTCGTCAGCGACACCTCGGGGCCGAGCGCGGTGATCCGCCCGACCAGGTCCGGCAGGCCGCGGCGCAGCAGCGGCTCGCCGCCGGTGAGCCGGACCGACGTGATCCCGAGCCGCCGGACGGCGATCCGCACCAGCCGCAGCACCTCGTCGTCGCCGAGCACCTCGGCCTTGGGCAGCCAGTCGAGACCCTCGGCCGGCATGCAGTACGTGCAGCGCAGGTTGCAGCGGTCGGTGAGCGAGACCCGCAGGTCGGTGTGGACCCGGCCGAAGCGGTCCAACAGCGGGCGCGGTGCGGTGTTCATCTGCCAAGTACAGGGGCCGCGGGGGCGCACCGCCAGCGGCCGAACCGCCGGGGACCGGCCACGACCTGCGGCTTCGCCTTGTGGATTCGTACAACTGTGGGTTCCCACGATGCACGGCGGCGCCCCGGGCGGGCAGGCTGGGCCCATGCAGACCACTCCCGGGCCCCCCGCGCCGGTCGCCGCGCTCGTGCTCGCCGCCGGCGGCGGGCGCCGGCTCGGCGGGCGGCCCAAGGCGCTGATCCGCTACGACGGCCGGCCGCTGGTCGAACACGCGGTGGCCGTCGTACGGGCCGGCGGCTGCACGGACGTGACGGTGGTGCTGGGCGCCGAGCGCGAGAAGGTCCGCGCCACCGCCCACCTGCCGGGCTGCCGCCTGGTCGCCAACCCGGACTGGGCGGGCGGCATGGGCTCCTCGCTGCGGGCCGGCCTGGCCGCGCTCGCCCCGGGCGCGTCCGCGGTGCTGGTGATGCTCGTCGACACCCCGGGCGTCACCCCGGCCGCGGTGGCCCGCCTGCTGGCCGCGCACCGGGCGGGCGCCGACCTCGCCGCGGCGGCCTACGGCGGGCGGCGGGGGCACCCGGTGCTGATCGGCGCCCGGCACTTCGCGGAGGCCGCCCGGGGCGCGACGGGCGACGCGGGAGCCCGCGCGCTCCTGACGGCGCACGCGGACGCGATCACGCTCGTCGAGTGCGCCGACATCGCCGTCCCGGACGACCTCGACACCCCGGCCGACCTGGCCCGCTGGTCCGCCGGGTGACCATCCGCCCGGCGCACACCACCGGCCCGCGCCGCCCCACCGCACGCTCCGCACACCGACCGGCCGCACACCCCTGATCTCTCCCTGAGGATTGCCCCATTCCGCGTCCATCGGCCCCGGTTTCAGGGAGCATGGGAGGCGTCCTCCCACCCGACTCGAACGGACGGAGCCCGAGATGGCCGGACTGCCCGACGACTTCACCGGACACGACCCCGCTCGCCACGGGCCGGGGGCGGGCGGTGGCGGCCGGGCGATCCGCTGCCCGGCCTGCCGCCGCGAACACCTCTACGAACCGCCCTCGCTGCCCTGTCCCTGCGGCGCCTCCCTGAAGGTGCCGCTGCTGCGCGGCGGTGTGCCCGTGCAGGTGCGCTTCCGCTCCTGGGAGGACTCCTGGCTGAGCATGCGCTGTCCGCACTGCGGGCGCTCCGACCAGTGGCCGCAGCCCGAGTTCACCTGCAACTGCGGCGCCACCGTCCGCCTGCCGGTGGACCGCACCACCCGCCTGGGCGGCGGCACCGCCGCCCCGCTCGGCGGCACCGGGCCGCAGCCCGCCCGCCCGTACCCGGCGCACCCGATGAACGCCCCGGTGCCCGCCCCGCCCGGCGGCAGCGGCGGCCAGGCCAAGCCCTTCCGCCACCGCGCGCCCTTCCGCCCGCACCCGGTGCGCACCTCCCAGGACGCCGTGTTCACCGCCGCCCGCTACCTGGAGTGGCTCGGCTTCGACGACCTGGAGCTGACGGAGGCCCAGGAGCGCGACGGCGTCACCCTGCTGGGCAGCCGGATGGTCGCCCAGGTCGACACCTGGACCGAGCCCGCCGACGTCAAGTCGGTGGAGTGCCTGTGGCTGCAGACCCTGCACGCCGAGGAGATGGCCGCCGCGATGTTCACCCTCGCGGGCTACTCCCACCAGGCCACCGTCCGCGGCGAACAACTGCTGGTCGCCCTGTTCAGCCTGGACCTCGCCGGCGTCCCGCAGCCCGCCAACGGCGCCGCCGAGGCGCTGATGGAGACCGGCTGGACCTCCTGACCCCGCCCGCCCCACTGGATCGATTCCTCCGCGGACGCAACAACCTGCGCTCGTGATCTGGTGCACAAGCTCACCCGCGTGTTGAATTGCCGCCACAGCGCGGACCCCGTCCTGTCGCCGAACTCCCCTCGCCCGCAAGGTGAGCAGGAGCCCGGCGCCAGGACCTGCGGGGTGCCGTGCCGATGCTGGATGGCGCACACAAGGAGGTGGCGTTGTCGGAGCACGGATGGGGCCCGAGCGGCCCGGACGGGCGGGGGCGGGCGGCACCGGAGGAGCCGGGGGACGCCGTGTGGCGGCTGCGGTCCCGGGGGTGCTGGCAGGAGGCCGCCGACGTGCTGCGACCGGCCGCCGAACACGATCCGGCGGTCGCCCTCGGGCGCGCCGAACTCCTCATCGAGCGCTGCCTGTTCACCGCGGCGCACTGGACGCAGGCGGAGCAGGCGCTGCGCCTGGCCGAGGCCGGCGTCACCACCACCGAGCAGCGCGCGGCCGCCGCCTGCGCCCGGGGCTTCCTGGCGTACCTCGCCAGCGTGCTCGGCCCCCGCGACCGGCTCGACGAGGCGCAGGCCGCGTTCGGCCGCACCTCGGCACTGCTCCCGCCGGACGCCCCCGGGCGCCCGCTGCTGGACTTCCGCCGCGGCCTGGTCGCGGAGAACCTCCTGCGGGACCGCGGTGCCGCCTGGATCGCCTACCGCAGGGCGCACGACGGCGCCGGCGAGCGCGGCGACGAGCTGCTGCGCTCCTACACCTGGCGCCACCTCGCCGCACTGGCGCTCGCGCGCGGGGACCACGGCCACGCCCGCGAGGGCTTCGACGCCTCGCTGCGCCTGCGCGAGCAACTCGGCTTCACCGTGGGCGTCGCACCGGCGCTCGCGGCGCTCGCCGAGGTGTCCGAACCGGCCGAGGCGGCCCGGCTGCGCGCCGAGGCCACCCGGCTCGTCCACGCCCTGGGAGGCGTGCCCGTGTGGCTCGCGCGCCAGCTGGGCGCGGGCCGCGCTCCGGCGCCTCCCCCGGACGGACGCATCGGACGGGAGACCAGGGGCAGCATCAGCTAAGGTGAGCCTAACCTGGCCGGGGAGAGCAGCGCCCCGGCCGGGTTCGCCTTGCCGCTCCCGGGCACCGCCATGCCCCGGCCCGGCGCGGGCGCGCGCCGGGGCTCCGCCCAGCGGTCCGGCGGGCCCCGCCGTGCCACCCGCCGGCGGGCCCGGACGACCCGATGGGGCCCGCCCATGACCGCGACCAGCGCCACCGCGAGCAGCACCCGGCCCGGCCCCGCGCCGCGCGCCCCGCACACCACCACGGCCGGCCCCCACCCCGACGCCTCCGATCCCGCCGACCCCGACCCCGCCGACCCCTGCGCCGCCGCCTACCGCCGGCTCGCCGTCCTCTCCCCCGTCCTGCGCGTGCACTGCGCCCCGCCCCGGCGCGGCCACGGCTGGATCCCCGCCGCCGACCTCGCCGACCGCCCCGGGGCCGTCCGCGACCTGATCGCCCACGACGCCCGCCAGGGCCTCGCCCGCTACGGGCAGCCGCTGCGCCCGGACGTCGCCGCCGGCTTCGCCCTGCACCGCTTCGTCTGGCCCGCCTCCCTGCTGTTCACCGCGCCGTGGTTCCTGGAGCGGCGCGTCCCGCTGCTCACCCCCGCCGACGTCTCGCTGCGCCGCCGCACCGGCGAGGTGACGGTCCGCCCGGGCGCCTTCGCCTGCCTGCCCGAGGACCCGGCCGCCGAGCTGCCGCAGGCCCGTCCGGTGCCGGGCGGGGCCGCGCTGGCCGCCGAACTCCGGCGGGCGGTGGGCGGGTTCCTCGCGCCGGTGCTGGCCGCGTTCCGCCCCGAGGTGCGGCGCGGGCCGCGCGTGCTGTGGGCGATGGCCACCGACGCTGCGGTCGAGGGGCTCTGGCACGTCGCCGGACTGCTCGGCGAGGAGGAGCGGGCGCGGACCGAGCTGACCGCCCTGCTGGACCCGGCCGCCCCGGCGTGCACGCCCGGCGCGGCCACCACCTCCGCCCCGGGCCCGTCCCCCTTCACCCCGGGCGCCGGTTTCGGCCCGCGGGGCGGCGGCCCCGGCGGTCCTTCGGGTACCGACCGGGCGCGCGCCAGCTGCTGCCTCGTCTACACCGCCGAGCCCGCGGCGATGTGCGGCGGCTGCCCGCGCGTCACGCGGAATTGACGAAAGGACGTGCGAGCGGGAATCCGGAAAGCCCGGAATTCCGGCAATCGTCCGCCGCACATTGATACGAAAATGCGATTGAGTCGGGGTCAGAAATCCCTCTACTCAGCGCATTGACGGCGAATCGGCCATTCCTTCGGCACGCATCCGTCATGATGGTCCCCGCCATCACGACGCAGGAACGCGACGCAGGAAAGCGAGGCTGGTCCCGGCGATGAAATTGTCCGACATACCGCTCGGCTGGGCCGTCACCGGAGGCGTAGGGCTGCTGGTCAGCGCACTCCTCCTGGCCCTGGCCCGGAGCCGGGGATCCGCCGCCGCGGGCGCGGACACCTGGGAGCGAACCGAGGAACGGCGCCGCCGCAAGGAATCCCTGTACGGGGGTGCCTCCTACACGCTGCTGTTCTGCTGCGCCGCCGTCGCCGCCGCGCTCTCCTTCCACGGCCTGGTCGGCTTCGGGGTGCAGAACCTGAACCTCTCCGGCGGCTGGGAGTACCTGGTGCCGTTCGGGCTCGACGGCGCGGCGATGTTCTGCTCCGTGCTCGCCGTCCGCGAGGCCAGCCACGGCGACGCCGCCCTCGGCTCGCGCCTGCTGGTGTGGCTGTTCGCCGGCGCCTCCGCCTGGTTCAACTGGGTGCACGCCCCGCGCGGCTTCGGCCACGCCGGCGCCCCGCAGTTCTTCTCCGGGATGTCGCTCTCGGCGGCCATCCTGTTCGACCGGGCGCTCAAGCAGACCCGCCGGGCCGCCCTGCGCGAGCAGGGGCTCGTCCCGCGGCCGCTGCCGCAGATCCGCATCGTGCGCTGGCTGCGCGCGCCGCGCGAGACGTACGCGGCCTGGTCGCTGATGCTCCTGGAGGGCGTGCGCAGCCTCGACGAGGCGGTGGACGAGGTCCGCGAGGAGAAGCGGGAGCGGGTGGCGGAGAAGGAGCGCCGCAAGCTCGCCGGGCGCCGGGAGCGCGCCGAGATCCGGGCCATCAGCCGCAGCAACGGCGCCTGGCGCGGCGGACGCGGCGGCGCCCGGCAGTTGGAGTCCGCCGGCTCGGAGCCCGCCATAGCCGGCGGGCCCGGGGCGGAGCGCTCCGCCGGCCCCCGCGGGGTCGAGGCCGCGGCCGGGGGCACCGTGGTGCCGCCCGGCCTCCCGGCCCGCCCCGAGCTGCGCACCATCGACCTCACCGCTGACGAGGACACCGTGACGCTGCCCCGGCTGGACTCGCTGGAGCAGAAGCTCAAGGACCTGGAGCAGCAGTTCGGCTAGTGCCGCGGCACGGGCGCGCTCCTACGCGGCAGCGGCTCCTACGCGGCCGCGGCGCCGCCGCTGAGTTCGAACCACATGCGCTTGCCGGAGCCGCGCGGCTCGACGCCCCAGGCGTCCGCGAGCGCCTCCACGAGCATCAGGCCGCGTCCGGAGGAGGCCTGTTCGCCCGGTGTCCGGCGGGTCGGCCACAGGTCCGACTCGTCCTCCACCTCGACCCGCAGCCGGGCCCGGCCGCCGTCGGAGGCCGCCTCCCGGTAGAGGCGGGCGGTGAACATGGCGTCCCGGTCGGTGTGCCGGATGGCGTTGGTGACCAGCTCGGAGGAGAGCAGTTCGGCGGTGTCGATGAACTCGGCGACGCCCCAGCGGCGCAGCGCGTCGCGCAGTTCCGCCCGCACCTCGGCGATGCGGGCGAGGTCGGCCTGGCCGATCCGGCGGCGCAGCTGCTGGGCGGCCAGGCCGCCGGCCGGCCCGTCCCAGCGCAGGAGGAGCAGCGCTATGTCGTCCTCGCGCTCGCTGGAGTCGGCGGCCTGGGAGGCGATCCGGTCGGCCAGGTCCTCCAGCGGGTCGCGGGCGGCCTCCTCGGCGGGCGGGAGCGGCTCGGCGAGCGCCCTGGTGAGCCGGGCGACGCCCTCGTCCAGGTCCATGCCGCGGGACTCCACCAGGCCGTCGGTGCACAGCAGCACCGTCTCGCCCGGGTCGAGGCTGAAGCGGGTGACCCGGTACTCCTGGTCGGGGTCGATGCCCAGCGGCAGGCCGCCGGCCACCGGCACGGTGGCCGCGGTGCCGTCCGAGCGGCGCACCACCGGGTCGAGGTGGCCGGCCCGCACCGCGTAGACGACGCCGTAGTCCACGTTGACCTCGGCGTAGGTGCAGGTCGCGAAGTGGTCGGTGTCCAGGTCGGCGAGGAAGCGGGAGGCGCGGGCCATCACGGCGGCCGGCGGGTGCCCCTCGGCCGCGTAGGCGCGCAGCGCGATCCGCAGCTGGCCCATGATCCCGGCGGCGTGCACGTCGTGGCCCTGGACATCGCCGATCACCAGGCCCACGTGCCCGCCGGGCAGCGGCACCACGTCGTACCAGTCGCCGCCGATCTGCAGCCCGGAGCCGGCCGCCAGGTAGCGCACGGCCGTGGTGACGCCCGGTACGGACGGCACGGTGCGCGGCAGCATCACCCGCTGGAGGCCGGCCGCCAGCTCGTGCTCGGCGTCGTGCAGCCGGGCCCGCGCCAGCGACTGGGCGACCAGGCCGCCCAGCGTCGTCAGCAGGGTCCGCTCGTCGGCGTCCAGCTCGCGCTCGTCGTCGAAGCTGACCACGCACACGCCGATCGCCCGGCCGCTGGCCACCAGCGGCAGGTAGGCCCAGGAGCCGCGGCCGTTGCGGCTGGTCGGCTCCCACACGTCGGGGTAGCAGTCGCGGTACTCGTCGCGGGAGGAGACGAACACCGGCGCGCGGTGGCGCAGCGCCTCGGCGGCGGGGTGGCCGGCCGGCAGCAGCGTGCGGTCCCAGATGGCGAGCGCGCCGGGCCGGTAGCCGGAGGCGCCGAGGATCCGGGCCCGCCCGGCCTCGAAGGCGGCCAGCACCAGGCCGTCGGGCGGCAGCCCGGGCAGCGGCAGCTCGGTGAAGACCCGGGCGACGTCCCGGACGGTGACCGCCTCGGACAGCGCGCGGGCGGCCTCCTTGATGAAGCGGGAGCGCTCCTCGCGCAGCAGCGCGAGCCGGTCGGCGCGGTCGCGCTTGTGCAGTTCGACGGTGGCGTCCCAGACGAAGCCGACCATCCGGGAGGCGCGCCCGAAGGCGTCTGCGAGCACCCGGCCGCGGAAGCGCACGGCGCGCATGGTGCCGTTCGGCCCGACCGTGCGGTAGTAGGCGCCGCACTGGCCGAGCTCGGCGACCGCGCGCTCGACCCGGCGGCGCACCACGGGCGCGTCCTCGGGGTGCAGCAGGGCGAGGAAGGAGGCGGCGGTGCGGTCGAACGCACCCTGGCCGACCTCGTCCAGGCCGATGATCGCGCAGGCCCGCGGGTCGCCCTCCAGCACGTCGCGGCGGATGTCCCAGTCGAAGGAGCCGATGCCGTTGGCGGCCATCGCGGGCTCCAGCCAGTCCGGCATGGCGTCGCCGGCGGCCGACGGCAGCCCGCCGGGGAGCATCGGCGCCAGGCGGCCGACGGCCCCGGGGGCGGTGCGCAGCGGGCGCCGGCGCACGGCCTGGGCGGGCGGCTTCGCCCGGCCGGTGCCCGTGGTCGTGGGACCGGGTGAGCCGACCGGCGGGTCGGCCGTGGACGCGCCGGGAGGAAGCGCCGGCCCCGGCGACTCGGGCTCAGTGGGCATGCTGCTCCTGCCGCTGCCGTGACGGACCCGCCGACCGTCCGGCCGGACCGCGTGGCGATGTGGTGGGTGGTGCTGGATCGGACGGTGCCGGCCTGCGGCGGTCAGTCGAGGTACCGTCTCCCCGCTGCTCTCCGCACGTGGTCACACATTCCCACCATCCTGGCCAATGTTCGGCCCAGCGGCAATGGCAACGGGCCGGAAATCTTCTGTTCCGCCTTCTGTTCAGGGCGTCCTTCGACGACGAATGAACCGCATCCGAACTATTCTGCGGGCGGGTCGCGCGCTCCGGCGATTTCCGCGGCGCACCGGCGCGGCACCGGCCGCGGCACCGGCTTCGGATCCGACCGTAGGCCCGGCCGCGGGTCCGGTCAGGGCGTCGCGAGCTCGAACCAGGTGACCTTGCCGTCGCCGCGCAGCTGGACGCCCCACGCGTCCGCGAGCGCCTCGACCAGCATGAGCCCGCGGCCCGAGGTCGCGTACTCGGCGTCCGGGTCGCGCCGGCGGCCGGGCAGCCGGGTCGCGCCGTCCTGCACCTCGATCCGCAGCCGGTGGTCGGTGCCGAGCACCGCGTCGAACACCGCGCCCTTGCCGGTGTGCAGCAGCGCGTTGGTCACCAGCTCGGAGGAGAGCAGCTCGGCGGTGTCGGAGAGCTCCGGCACCCCCCAGTGGCTCAGTGCGGTGCGCAGCCGGTGCCGGACCGAGCCGACGGCGACCAGGTCGGCCGGGTCGAGCGTCAGATGGAGCCGGCGGTGCAGCGCGCAGCCGGGGGCGGTGGCACCCGGCAGGGCGGTCCCCGTCGTGCCGCCCGGAGCCTGGACCGGCCCGGACCGGTAGGCGTCGCCCGAACTCGTCCGCTGCCGCGGGAATCGCGACTGACCGTCCATCACCACTTGCCCCCGCCCTCGCATCCGGGCCCCCGGGCAGGATCCCCCGCCCGCCGGGTGGCCCTCCTCGTTCCGACCACCATCCTCATGCCCAGCTGACGGCGTTTGCAACAGTGTGCGTCCGATCACGTGGGGTGAAAGGGGCACGGGGAGGTTCGCGTGATCCAACTGCCCGCGCCGGACGGGTTTGCGAAGCGCAGAGCCCGCATTCGAGCCCTCCCCTCGCCGATCCCGCGCACACCCGGCGCGCGGAACCGTGCCCTCCCCGCGCCGTGCGCCGGCCCGTCCCGCCGTCGAGCCCCCTCCCCCGCGCGCCCCGCTCACCCCGCCCGCCGCCCCGGCGCGCCGAACCGGCGCGGAGCCGCAACGCTGGACAGAGCGGCCCGGGCCGGGTTCAATGGCCCGAGAAGTTTGAACGACGTTCTAAACACCCCTGAGCGCCCCGAACGTCCGAGCACCCCCCGAGCCGACCCCCCACCTGCCCGAGGGGCCCGACGAGCCGCGAGCGAGGAACCGTGCGACTGACCCCCACCGAGCGGGACCGGCTGCTGATCTTCACAGCAGCCGAGCTGGCCCGCGCCCGCCGCGCCCGGGGCGTGCGCCTCAACATCCCCGAGGCCACCGCCCTGATCGCGGACACCGTCTGCGAGGCCGCCCGCGACGGCCGGCGCCTGGCCGAGGCCATCGAGGCCGGACGCAGCGTCCTGACCGCCGACGACGTCCTGCCCGGCGTCCCCGACGTCGTCACCGTCGTCCAGGTCGAGGCCGTGTTCGACGACGGCACCCGCCTGGCCGTCGTCAACGACCCCTTCAAGGGCGCCGGCTCGCTCGGCGACGAGGCCCCAGGCGGCGCGCTCGCCGGCGACGGCGCCGGCTACGACCCGGTCGAGGAGACGCTCCTGCTCCCCGTCCACAACACCTCCGGGGTGCCGATCTCGGTCACCTCCCATTTCCACTTCTTCGAGGCCAACCCGCGCCTGGCCTTCGACCGCGCCGCCGCCTACGGCACCCACCTCGCCGTCCCGGCCGGCTCCTCCGTGCGCTTCGACCCCGGCGCCACCGTCGAGGTCGGCCTGGTGCCGATCGGCGGCGAACGCGTCGCCATCGGGTTCGCGGGCCTCGTCGACGGCCCCCTGGACGCCCCCGGCGCCAAGGAGGCCGCCCTGGCCAAGGCCCGCGCCACCGGCTACCTGACCGGCTTCGACGACTCGGAGGTGCCCTCGTGAGCTCGATCACCCCGCACGACTACATCTCCGTCCACGGCCCCCGCGCCGGGGACCGCGTCCGGCTCGGCGACAGCGGCCTCATCGTCCGCGTCGAGTCCGACTCCCAGGCCCCCGGCGAGGAGTTCCTGGCCGGCTTCGGCAAGACCGCCCGCGACGGCCTGCACCTCAAGGCCGCCGCCGTCCGCGACACCTGCGACGTCGTCATCAGCAACGTCCTCGTCATCGACGCGATCCAGGGCGTGCGCAAGACGTCCATCGGCCTCGTCGACGGCCGGATCGCCGCCATCGGCCGCGCCGGCAACCCCGACACCCTCGACGGCGTGGACGTCGTCGTCGGCACCGGCACGACGATCGTCTCCGGCGAGGGCCTCATCGCCACCGCGGGCGCCATCGACACCCACGTCCACCTGCTCTCGCCGCGGATCATGGAGGCCTCGCTCGCCTCCGGCGTCACCACCATCATCGGCCAGGAGTTCGGCCCGGTCTGGGGCGTCGGCGTCAACTCCCCCTGGGCGCTGCGCCACGCCTTCAACGCCTTCGACGCCTGGCCGGTCAACATCGGCTTCCTCGGCCGCGGTTCGTCCTCCGACCCGGCCCCGCTGATCGAGGCCCTCGCCGAGGGCGGCGCCTCCGGCTTCAAGGTGCACGAGGACATGGGCGCCCACACCCGCGCCCTCGACACCGCACTGCGCGTCGCCGACGAGTACGACGTCCAAGTGGCCCTGCACACCGACGGGTTGAACGAGTGCCTGTCCGTCGAGGACACCATCAAGGTGCTGGAGGGGCGCACGATCCACGCCTTCCACATCGAGGGCTGCGGCGGCGGACACGTCCCCAACGTCCTCAAGATGGCCGGCGTCCCCAACGTCATCAGCTCCTCCACCAACCCCACCCTGCCGTTCGGCCGCGACGCCCTCGGCGAGCACTTCGGCATGATCGTCTCCGCGCACGACCTCAAGGTCGACCTGCCCGGCGACGCCGCCATGGCCCGCGACCGCATCCGCGCCGGCACCATGGGCGCCGAGGACGTCCTGCACGACCTCGGCGTCATCGGGATCACCTCCTCCGACGCCCAGGGCATGGGCCGCGCCGGCGAGACCGTCCGGCGCACCTTCGCCATGGCCGGCAAGATGAAGGCCGAACTCGGCCCCCTCGACGGTGGGTACGGGACCACCGAGGGCGGCGACGACAACGAGCGCGTCCTGCGCTACATCGCCAAGCTCACCATCAACCCCGCCATCGCCCACGGGCTCTCCCACGAGGTGGGCTCGATCGAGGTCGGCAAACTCGCCGACATCGTCCTGTGGCGCCCCGACCACTTCGGCGCCAAACCGCAGCTCGTCCTCAAGGCCGGATTCCCCGCCTACGGCGTCGTCGGCGACCCCAACGCCTCCACCGACCGCTGCGAACCCCTGCTCCTCGGACCGCAGTTCGGCGCCCACGGCGCCACCGCCGCCGACATCTCGGTCGCCTTCGTCGCCCAGGCCGCCGCCGACGGCGCCTACCTCGACCGCCCCGCCGACGGCCTGCCCACCCGCCGCCGCCGCGTCGGTGTCCGCGGCACCCGCGGCATCGGGCCCCGCGACATGGTGCGCAACGCCCGCCTCGGCCACGTCGAGGTCACCGAGACCGGACTGGTCTCGCTCGACGGCTCGCCGCTGCGCTCCGAACCGGCCGACAGCGTCTCGCTCAGCCGCCTCTACTTCCTCTGACCTCCTCCCCCAAGGACCCCCCTGATGACCACCCCCACGCCCGCCTCCCTCGGCTACCGGATGCCCGCCGAATGGCACCCGCACGACCGCACCTGGATGGCCTTCCCGACCACCAACCCCACCTTCGACACCCCGGAGAACCTGCACGCCGGACGCGAGGCCTGGGCCGCGGTCGCCAACACCATCGTCCGGTACGAGCCGGTGACCCTCATCGTCAACACCGGGGAGACCGCCGAGGCCCGCAAGTACGTCTCCGAGCAGGTCGAGATCGTCGAACGCCCCCTGGACGACGCCTGGATGCGCGACATCGGCCCGTCCTTCCTGATCGACGGCAAGGGCTCGCTCGCCGCCGCCGACTGGATCTTCAACGGCTGGGGCGCCCAGTCCTGGGCCCGCTGGGACAAGGACCAGCACATCGCCGAGCACATCGGCGAGCTGACCGGCGTCCGGCGCTTCGTCTCCCGCCTGATCAACGAGGGCGGCGGCATCCACGTCGACGGCGAGGGCACCGTGCTCGTCACCGAGACCGTCCAGCTCGGCGAGGGCCGCAACAGCGACTGGACCAAGGAGCAGGTCGAGGCCGAGCTGCACGCCTTCCTCGGCACCACCAAGGCCGTCTGGCTGCCGCGCGGACTCACCCGCGACTACGACGAGTTCGGCACCCGCGGCCACATCGACATCGTCGCCTCCTTCGTGCGCCCCGGCGTCGTCGTCGCCCACGTCCAGCCGGACCCGGCCCACCCCGACCACGCCGTCTGCCAGGAGCTCGTCGCCATCCTGCGCGCCTCCACCGACGCGCAGGGCCGCCAGCTGGAGGTCGTCGAACTGCCCGCCCCCACCGTCCTGTTCGACGAGGACGGCGAGCCGGTCGACTACTCCTACATCAACCACTACGTGGCCAACGGCGCCGTCATCCTGTGCGGCTTCGACGACCCGCGCGACCAGGAGGCCGCCGACATCCTCGGCGAGGCCTACCCCGGCCGCACCGTCGAACTCGTCGACGCCCGCGGGATCTTCGCCAACGGCGGCGGCATCCACTGCATCACCCAGCAGCAGCCCCAGGCCTGACGGGACGCCACCGGAGCGGGGTGCGCACGCCCCGCTCCGGTAGCGTTCGGTCCCGCTGCGAACCACGACCTCCGCTGCGCACCGAGGGAGAGCACGACACATGGCGGACGCCCGCCCGCGCCGGCCGGCGCGCCCCCGCGAGGAGGTCTTCGCCACCGCCCGCGCCGCGATCGCCGAACACGGGCTCGCCAAACTCACCATGGCCGGGCTCGGCAAGCAGCTCCAGATGAGCGCCGGGCACCTGCTCTACTACTTCGGCAGCAAGGACCAGCTGCTGCTGGAGACCCTCCGCTGGAGCGAGAACCAGCTCGGTGCCCGCCGCCGCGAGGCCCTCGCCGACCACGCCCGCGACCCGTGGCAGCGCCTCGACGCCTACCTGCGGCTCTACCTCCCCGAGGGACCCGGCGACCCGCGCTGGATCCTGTGGATCGAGGTGTGGGGCCGCTCCCCCGCCAGCGCCGAACTCCGCCAGGGCCAGCAGGACATCGAGGCGCCGTGGCAGTCCGACCTGGCGGGCCTCATCGACGAGGGCACCGCCGCCGGCCACTTCACCCCCGGCCCGACCGCCGACCGCGCCACCCGGATCCGCGCGCTGCTCGACGGGCTCGCCGTCCCCGTCGCCCTCGGCCTCCCCGGCAGCCGCACCGACGAGGCCCTCGCCCACGCCACGGCGGTGGCGCGGATCCTGCTGCGGGCGTGACGTGAGGCGGGGGACCGCTTCCTACTCCGTCCAGACGGCGGCGGCCGTCCGGTCGTCCGCGTAGCCCTTCGCCCGGACCTGCACCTGGCGCAGGAAGTCGACCGTGCCCGGCGGGTGCGGGTGGGCCCAGTGCGAGGACAGGAAGTGGGCGACGGCCGGCTCGTCGGCGATCGGGTCCGCCAGGCCCGGCGTGCAGAGCAGCAGGATGTCGCCCGGGGTCGCCGGCACCAGCCGGAAGCGGAACGGCCGCGGCTCCGGCACCGGACCGTCCGCCGACGCCGGCACGCCGTCCGGGTGGTGCAGCAGCCGGGCCGCGTAGGCGTCGATCCAGTGACCGGAACGCAGCAGGTACAGCCCGCCGGGGCCGACCCCGAACGCCGCCCGGTAGCCGGCCGCCGGGTCCAGCGACACCATCAGGCAGTGCAGCGACGCCGGGGACGGGCCGTCCTCCCCGCCCGGCGCCAGCGCCCGCAGCGGGGCCGCCGCGCCGGTGACCAGCCGCTGGAGGCCGTAGCGCAGCCGGTCGCGGGCGCCGGCGCGCAGGTCGGCGGCGAGACCGGCCCGGCTGCGGCCGATCGCGGCGGCCAGCTGACGGCAGGCCTCGCCGGCCGCGGTGCCGACCGCCTCGGGCGGCACGTCCTCGTCGGCCGTCGAGCCGCCGTCGTCGAACCCGTTGCGGTCGAAGCCGCCGAGCACGGCGAGCAGCAGCCCGTCCGGGCCGTCGCCGAACCGCGTCACCAGCAGCGCGTCGCGCCGCGGCTCGCCCCGGTACCGGGCGGAGTCGCCGCGCACGGACACGGCCCGCAGGACGGCCGGACCGTACTGGGCGCCCTCCAGGACGGTGTCCGCCACGACGGACCCCAGCGAGCCCGGGTCCGCCTCCGGCACGGCCGTCGGCTCCGGCCCGTACGTCGGCGGGCGCTCCCCCACGTGCGGCACGGCGGCCGCGGCGGCGGCCAGCGGCGAGCGGGCGACGGGGCGGGGGGAGGGAGCGGGGGCGGGTTCGGGTTCGGCGGCGAGTTCGGGGGCGAGTTCGGGTTCGGGTTCCGCGGCGTGGACGACCTCCGGCTCCGGCTCGGGCGCGCGGACGGCCTCGGGCTCGGGGGCGGGGTCCGGTTCGGGGGCGCGGACGGCTTCCGCTTCCGGCGCGGGCGTGCGGGCCGGTTCCGGCTCTGGCGGAGAGGCGTGGACGGCCTCGGGCTCGGGCTCTCGTTCCGGTTCCGCTTCCGGTTGCGGCTCCGGCGCGGGTGCCGGTGCCGGTGCCGCGTCGACGGTGGGCTCGGCTTCGGGCTCGGGCCCGGCTTCGGGCTCCGCGGCGGGCTCCGGCCGCACGTCCTCCGGTGCCGCTGCCGCCGCCTCGGGTGCGTCCGGCTTGTCGAGCGCGACGGGGCCCGTCCGGAAGTCCGGTGCCGGGAACTTGTGCGTCTCCGCCGACGGCGACGGCGGGGGCCACTCGACCGGCGCCGACACCGGGGCCGGGTCCGGCTGGCCGATCACGTCGAGCGCGGTGTCGAACCAGTCGTCGATGCTGTCCCGCGCGCCCACGGGCGCCTCCGCCGCGGCCCCGGCCGCCGCCTCCGCCTGCTCGCCGGTGCGCTGCGGCGCGATCAGGCCCGCCGCCGTGTCGAACCAGTCGTCGACGCTGCCCGCGTCCGGGTCCGCCCCGGGGGTGTCCGGGAGGGTGCCCGCCGGGCCGTCGTAGACGGCGTCCCACCACCCGTCGTCGGGCCGGTGGGGCTGTGCGGGTGCACCCTGTTTGCTCATCTGGCGGCTCCTGGTCGGTCCGTGGTCGCGCCGCCCCCGGCGGGGCCGGACTCGACGTCATTGTCTCCAAGTGCAACGACGCTGTCCGGGTTTCGGCGACAACCGGACACCGTCCGGAACGTTCCCGGCCACCCCGTCCGCCCCCGCGTTCAGCACCGTTCCGTCCCTGGTTGCCGGAAGTGTCCGGAGCGGGTGTTTCCGTGCCGTTCGGTGCCGTTGGGGGCCGAAAATGGGGCCGGAGGAGGGGCATCGCATCACTCGTTCGGCTGATTAAATGTGCCCATGACCGCGTCGGCCCCCAGCTCGCCCCGACCGGGGAGGGCCGCACCGGCGGGCCGCCCGGCGGGTGTGCTGTGGATCCTGCTGCTGGTCGGGCTGCTGACGGCACTGCCCTGCTCGGGCCGGGCGATGGCCGCCGACCAGGGCTCCCCGGCGCCGTCCACCGTGACGGCGGTCACCACCGTCTCCGCCGCCTCCGGCGCCACGGAGGCCACCGCGGGCACGGCCACCGGCCGCACCGCCAAGCCCGCCGACCACCACCCGCACGTCGACGGACCGCGCCACTGGACCTGGTGCTCGGCCGACGGCCGTCCCCCGCAGCGGGACAACGGCTGCTCCAGCCACCCGTACTGCGGCCAGGACGCCCAGCTGCCCAACCCGCCGCCGCACCCGCAGCCGGTGGTCTCACCGCACGCACCGGCCCCCGAGGCGCTGCCCCGGGTCGCCCCCGCCGGACTGCTCGTCGGCCCGCACCCCGCACCCGATCTGCACGAACTCCAGGTGCACCGCTCCTGAGCGGAACCCGCCGTCCGCCACCGGACGGATCCGCCCTCCCCACTTCATCCGACCGCCGCCCCAGCCGGGCGCGCGGGGACAAAGGACAACCATCATGGGTTCCGCCTCCAAGCAGTCCAGCAAGAACAAGCAGCAGGGCGCCACCGACCGCCGCGCCCGGATCGCCGAGCTGCGCGCCGCCGAGCAGCGCCGCGACCGCCGCAACAAGATCATCGCGATCGTCGCCGCCTGCGTCCTGGTCGCCGGCACCGGCGGTGCCATCGCCTGGGTCCTCAAGGACCAGAGCGACAAGAAGCACGCCCAGGAGGTCGCCGCCAACGCGGACATCCCGGGCGTGAAGACCTTCGGCGACCTGAGCCGCAACCACGTCAAGGACAAGGTCACCTACCCGATGACCCCGCCGGTCGGCGGCGACCACAACGCGGTCTGGCTGGACTGCATGGGCCACGTCTACGACCAGCCGGTCGAGAACGAGCGCGCCGTCCACTCGCTGGAGCACGGCGCGGTCTGGGTGACCTACAACGGCAAGGCCACCCCGGAGGACGTCAAGACCCTCTCCGACAAGGTCAAGGCCACCCCGTACTCGCTCATGAGCCCCTACCCGGACGAGCAGGGCACCATCACCCTGAACGCCTGGAGCACCCAGCTCGTCGTCGACAGCGCCTCCGACCCCCGGGTCAACCAGTTCTTCACCAAGTACGTCCAGGGCAAGCAGACGCAGGAGCCCGGCGCCTCCTGCACCATGGGGCAGATGTGACCGCCGGGAAGCCCGTGACCCCCGGGGATCCGCAGGACGCCGACGGACCGCAGGACGCCGACGAACCGCAGGCCGTCGCCGCCCGGCCCCGGCGCCGGCTCTGGTGGCCGGCCGCGCTGGCCGCCGCCGTCGCGCTGGCGCTCGGCGTGCCGGCCCTGGTGGCGAGCGGGACGTCGGCCTCCGGCTCGTCCTCGCTGACCGTCCCGGCGGACGGCTCGCCCGAGGCCGGGTTCGCCCGCGACATGGCGACCCACCACCAGCAGGCGGTGGACCTGTCGTTCATCGTCCGGGACCGCACCTCCGACGAGCCGACCCGCACCCTGGCGTTCGACATCATCAACACCCAGGCCAACCAGCGCGGCATGATGATGGGCTGGCTCGACCAGTGGGGGCTGTCGCAGCACTCGCCGGCCAAGCCGATGGCGTGGATGGACATGGGCCACGACTACCAGGCCCACGACGGCTCTCTGATGCCCGGCATGGCGACCAACGCCCAGCTGGCGAAGCTGCGCACGCTCGGCGGCAAGGACGCCGAGGTGTACTACCTGCAGCTGATGATCGAGCACCACAAGGGCGGCGTCGAGATGGCCCAGGGCTACGTGGACCTGGCGAAGAACGACAGCGAGAAGCGGCTCGCCCAGTCGATGGTGGTCGCCCAGACCTCCGAGCTGGAGCTGATGACCGACATGCTCAAGGAGCGCGGCGCCGCCCCCGGCGTGCCCGCCTCCTGAGCCGCGTCCGCACGGCCTGACCGGCCAAGGGGTGCGGTGGGGGTCGGGGGGGGGGGGGGGTGCTGGGTGGCGGGGCGGCCGGGCGCCGCCGGGCGGCGGGTCGGTGATATGACTCTCTGAGAGAGGGGCACTCTGACCGTGTGAG